>JALOPA010000689.1 GCA_025454125.1 Thermodesulfobacteriota bacterium | reverse complement strand
AGGCATTCAGGCTCTCAGCCGATCGTACTATTCAAGACTGATCCCGAAAGAGCAGTCCGCGGAATTCTATGGCTTCTACAACATGCTCGGGAAGTTTGCGGTCATCTTCGGCCCGGCCCTGATGGGAGTGGTGGGGTTGTGCACGAAAAGGATCCTGATGCCCGCTTCACCGACTCCTGAGCAGATCACCGCTGTCGGTCACATGGCGTCACGGTGCAGTATGGCTTCGATTTTGATCCTGTTCTTGATCGGGGCCGTCCTGCTTTACTTCGTGGACGAGGAGAAGGGCCGGGCAGAGGCGGCCTATCTATCTGAAAAGAACTGAGGCATTTTTCGGTTGCTGAAGACAGGGGACAACTGACCAGTCATTGGTTTCAACTCGTGACTTGTCTCTCGTCACTTATCACTGATCCGCGCGCCCGGCTCAGGCCTCCGCTGCGGGGGGTGGGGTCTCTGCGGGGGCTTTCGCGCCACCTTTCTGTTTCCTGGGCCGGCTCCGGTGTCTCTTTTTCCTTTTTTGCGGCTTGCCCGGCTCACTCGGCGCGCTTGCCTTGTGTTCAACCGCCAATCCAAAAACCCCTCCCGGTTCGCTGCTGAAGACGACCTTCTTCCCTGCAAGGAACGGGATTCCGTCCTTCTTCTCTCTCGGGTGCCGCCTCTCCGGTTCGGCAGGGGGTTCTTCGGGCTCGGGAGGAGCCGGCGTCTCTGCCTGACCCTCTTTGAACCAATCGTCCTGGGGCCAGAGCACCGGAAGCTTGCAGCCCAGCTTCTGCTCGATGGGTTCGATGAAAAAGGCATCGCCCTCAGAAGCGAAGGAAATCGCGCGGCCAGGGACCGTCACCCGCCCCAGCCGGCGAAGGTAGGTGTCTCCGTCCTGGGGAAGCCGGTAGTTGACGACGAGAGTGACCTCCTCCACATGAATGCCTCTGGCCACGTCATCGGTGGTAACGAGAATCCTGAGCTTCCCTCCCTTGAAGCGGGCCATGAGATTGCGCCTCTTGTTCTGAGGCCACTCCCCGATCACGCCTTCAGCCGCCAGGCCGTTGTCTTTCAGCTTTTGAGATAGCTCCTCGGTTTCCTCGCCGGAGCTCACGAAGATGAGGGCCCGTTTCCACGGTTCCCGTTTCAGGAGGCCGAGCAGAAGCCGCAGCTTTTCTTCTGAAGCCACGTGAAAGAGGGACTGATCGATGTCATTCGTTCGGACCTGGTCCGGAGTGGTGGTGACGAAGTCCGGAAGGTTCATGAAGTCATAGGTCACGGCGAGGACCCGGTAGGAAAGAACGCCGGAAAACAGGATCGACACCCTCTCCCTGGAGTGCGGGAGCTTCCGGAGAAGGTATCGCATGTCGCCTGCGAGCCTTTGTGTGAACAGGCGCTCCGCCTCATCGACGACCAGGAACTTGATGCCCTCCGTTTTCAGGAGGCCTTTCTTGTAAAAGTCAATCACTCCGCCGGGGGTTCCCACGACCAGGGCCGCATTTTCGCTGAAAGCGGGCACCTGCCCCTGATCGGCATGGCCCCTCACCACCATGGTCATGTCAAGGCCCGTGTACCTTCCCAGGCTCCTGGCTTCCTCGTAGATGCGAAGACACAGATCCTGCGTGGGCGCCACGATGAGAGCCGAGGGGATGTCGGTCCGTCTTTCATGGAGGGAGAGGACCCCGGCAAAAAGGGAAACGAGGAATGCCGCTGTCTTTCCGGAACCGGTCCGGGCCAGGCAGACCACGTCTCTGCCGGCGAGCACCAGCGGCAGGATCTCCGCCTGGAGAGGGGTGCAGTACACATTGCCGAGGTCTTTCAGCCCGGCGAGGATCTCCGTGGGAACGGGAAAGTCGTCAAAGCGAATCCCGGTCAAGCGTTCCGGTTCTCTGGATCTCTCAGTCGACTCTTGAACATCGGTTTCATCGGACATGTCGGACACCATGCTGTTGGATTGGGCCTTTCATCAGAATGGGGGGATTATAAGCTCTTCTCGTGGCTTTGGGAAGCGAGAAGTGAGAGCCGTCATCTTGCATTTCTCCCGTGGCTGTGTTACCAGTTCCCAGGGTTTTCATCCTCTCAGCGCCTTCTTTCAGGTGGAGGTTCCTGCATCTATGGTCGTCGAGCACACGGCCCCTGCGAACTCTGATCTTGGCCGATTCTTCGAACCGGAGAGCCTTGCGGTCATTGGATCTTTCAGGGAGAGTTTTTTCGGCGGGTACGTGATCGTGAAGTCTCTGCTGAAGGCCGGCTACAAGGGAAAGATATTTCCGATCAATCCGGCCTACCAGGAAGTGCACGGTCTCCAGGTGTACCCTTCGATCAAAGACGTGCCTCAGCAGGTGGACCTGGCCATGGTCATGATCAATGCCCGGTCTGTGCCTCAGGTGGTGCGGGAGTGTGCAGCAAAGGGTGTGCGGGCCATGATCGTGGTCTCGGACGGTTTTGCCGAAAGGGATGAGGCAGGGGCTCGGCTTCAGAAGGAGTTGCTGGAGGTTGCGGGCCGGGAGGGCATTCGCATTATAGGGCCCAACACGGCAGGGGTCGTCAATACGGCCAACGGGTTCAACCCGAGTGCGTACGATGCGGGCTACTACCGGATCAGAAAGGGGCCGATTGCGATCGGCGCCATGACGGGCATGACCAACCCGCAGGCGTTCCCATATAATGACCTGCGCTTCGGGGTGAGCAAGATCTGTGAT
>JALOPA010000688.1 GCA_025454125.1 Thermodesulfobacteriota bacterium | reverse complement strand
GGGTGCCTGTAAGATGGCCGGCCTTCCCAAGCCGACCGGTTGCGTTTAGCAGCATGAGTTGGTTTTCCGCTGGAGCTTATGAAGGTGAGCTTCAGCGGAGGCCGCTCGAGTTTGCTGCCATCGATCGGGATCCTGCCCTCCTGGGTTGAGCTATATGGTTGTTGATTGCAACTGACTGAGAACTGAGTCGTGCCAGGAGGCCCGCTTCGGAAGCCGCTTTGCCCTTCGGCCTATTCCAGTGCAGATTGGGGCCGCGGCAGATCGGAAGGCGAGGCCGCAGAAATCACGGCATCCGTCGGTTGAATACTCGATCCTGGAGTTGCCGTTGGTATTGTCTCGGGCAAGGGTCCCGGCCATGGGGTCTTCCTGCGATACGAAAGCTGTGGAACTTGTGACTTTTTCGCTCGGCTGGAATTCTGGCCACTATTTGGAGGAATAGAAGATGTTCAAGGTGACGGTAGATAAGGACAAATGCACCGGCGACGCTGAATGTGTCGATGTTTGCCCTGTGGATGTATACGAACTGGTCGACGGCAAAGCCGAAGCGGTGAACGAAGACGAGTGCCTTGGCTGCGAAAGCTGCGTGGAAGTGTGCGAAACCGGTGCACTCACGGTCGAGGAAGTTTAAGGCGGACTGCAGCATCGGGTTGCACGGGTTTTTGTGGGCCGCCCCATCTCATGGAGAGTGGATGATGATGTTTCTTCCGTGAGATGGGACGGCCTTTCAGTTTGATCGCTGGCATGTGCGGCGAATGCACCGAGGAATAGAGCGCTGCGGTGAGAAATCCTCGTCTTTGGAAGGCGCCGCATGGAGTTCGTGAACGAAAAAAACGCCGGCTGGATCCTCATGGGATCCAGCCGGCGTTATATGTTAGAGGCTATGTTAGAGGCGTATATTGAGTGAGCTGACCGGAGTTATTTCTTCTCGGCGGGGTGACAGCCGGTACATGTGACGGGCGCCTTGGTGTCCGGTTTGTCCTTCTTGAGCTTCTTGTGGCAGCCCTGGCAGTTGTCATGGAATGCCAGCTTCAGGTTGAGCTTCTTCTGGTCGGGGGGGAGCTTGGCTTCGCCCTGAACCTCGGCGTTGGTGTGGCAGGCTTCGCATTTCTGGACGGGGTCGCCTTCTTTCCACACATTCTTGCCATCTTTGAAGACGTGATGGCAGTCGGCACAGGCAATCTTGTATTCCTCTGCGTGCTTCTTGTGAGTGAAGTGCACGGGGCCTTTGGTGGGAGTTGCCCAGAGGCCGGCCTTGATGTCAAACTCGTCTTTCACATCCGCCGCCACGACGGCGAATGCCGCCGTCAGCACCAACGCGATCGCCATGAACCCATAAGTGAACATCTTGCTTCGTTTCATTGCTTCCTCTCTCCTTCCAATGCTCAGGTGAAAAGACAAACTCGCCTCTTGCCGGTCCATAAGGGCTATCAGCCGAGCGCCATTGTAGTGAAAATTTTCTTTTTGTGTCAAGCCTGGAATTGAAACCCGCAACAGCCCGCATCTGGCGCTGCTCCTGAGGCGCGAGATGGCTCCCCTTAGCGCTGCCTCCTTGGCTATCTCGGGATTCGCCACACCCTCATCCCAGCAAAGGCGGGGGGACGGAAGTATGGAAAAGGCCGCGTTTGTGGCCCTCGTGGGAAAGACAGATCGCCTGACCTGCTGGTTCTTGGGATGGCCCGAAAGATTGAAAACTGGAAGAGGACCTTTTGTCAGGCCTGAAGTTGGATGTGGTGTTTTGAGTCGTTTTTTCCTACAATAGTGTGCTGAAGGTCTTTGCGCGTGGGGGGCAGGCCGCACCGCGATGCCGGTTGATGAGGTCTCCGTGCGCGTGGATGGCCTTCTCGGAGCGTGCCGGGAAAGTGCAGAAATGTCGTCACACAGGCGATCGCCCGGGTCCGGCGGACGGCAAGGAGCTGGATTCAGGCCTTCTTCTGAATGGCGGCAAGCGGCGAGGAAGCGTGCTTTTCAGACGCGGTCCTGGACCGGGATCACCACGGGATATGGGCCGGGTATCCGGCTCTTGCTTGAACCGGCGGGATGCCGATGGCGTTTGACGGGGCTGCATATCAGAGAGGAGGAATAAGCTATGTTGTTCATGGCCATTTTCAGCTATTCACCTGAGGATCGAAACCTTGTCATTGAGCGTGGGATGGAACCGACAGAGAACATTCCCGGAGTGAAGGTCAGGGGGGAGTGGTTCGATGTTTCGGGCCACAGGGTTTTCAGGCTTTTCGAAGCTGAGGACGAGGTTCGGCTGGCCGCCTCCATCTTCAACTGGACGGATTTGGGCGTCGCCGAGGTCATTCCGGTCATGGAGACGGAAAAGGCCCTCAAGATGCTGAAGAAGACCGCGAAGAAGTAGTGAGGGCGCCCGACGCCGGGAATCCCGGCGGTTTCGGCGTACGGAAGACGAGCTGCAAAAGGTTCCGGGATTGGCACGTGGCCTGCCGAGCGGGCGAGGGCTCGATGATCGCGGGTCTTGATTCGGTCCTTCATGCTCCGGGTGGGCATGAGGGACCTTTTTTTCCGTTGAGAACCAGCAACGGCTTGAAAGGAAGGGAGAGGTTCTGCCATGAAAGATCTGGACGACCTGATGTCCATCATTGAGCCTGCTGACAAGCACTGGGAGGGGCAGGCCTGGGAGAGGCTCAGGTCCCAGATTCGACCGAGGGGGTCTCTTGGG
>JALOPA010000687.1 GCA_025454125.1 Thermodesulfobacteriota bacterium | reverse complement strand
TCCAGTGGATCGACGGAAAACTGGAACTGGTGTGGCCTGCGGACCTGAGCACCAAGAAGTTTGTCTTCCCGGTCGATTGGCTGAAGACCTGGGGCTACTGAGCCTTTCCCTGAAAGAACCGACAAGCCGCCCACCTTGTGGGCGGCTTGTGGACCCCACTACCCTTTTAAAGCCCCTTCTGAAAGGAGCGTGACATGGATCGTCTCCTTCAAACGCTTGTAGCCGGTGTTCTCATTGGCGGCATCTACAGCCTCATCGGGATCGGCATGACCTTGATCATGGGTGTCATGGGAATCATCAACCTGGCGCACGGTCAGCTCATGATGGTCGCCATGTATATCACCTTTGTCTTGTCCACTTATTTGCATTGGGATCCCTATTTTTCCCTTCTTGTGGCCATGCCGGCCCTGTTTCTCCTGGGAGTTTTTCTGCAGAGGTTTTTCCTCAACCCTCTTATGAAAATTGAATCCATTCTGCCCGAGAACCAGGTTTTGATGACGGTCGGCATAGGCATGGTGCTCACGGAGATCGCACGATTCATCTTTTCATCAGACTACAAATCGGTCAAGACCTCCTACAGTTCCTCTGTCTTTTTCGTTGGAGGCATTTCGTTCAATGTGCCCATGTGCATCGCTTTTGTCTTCGCCCTCGGCTTTACCGCGCTGCTGTTCTGGTTTCTTTTGAAAACGGACATCGGCCGATCCATCCGCGCCACCGCTCAGGACAAAGATGCGGCGACCCTGATGGGGGTTAACACAGCCCGCATCACCGTGATCACCTTCGGGCTCGGCTCTGCTCTGGTGGCTGCAGCAGGAAGCCTGTTGATACCGATTTTCTATCTTTTTCCCGACATTGGCGGGCCTTTCACTCTGAAAGCTTTTGTCATCACTATTCTGGGCGGACTGGGAAGCACGGTAGGAGCCATTGTCGGTGGGCTGGTCTTAGGGATTGCCGAGTCGCTCGGAGCCTCCTACATCGGCATGGGTTACAAGGAGATGGTCGGCTTTGTCATCTTCGTGCTCGTCCTGGTGTTTCTGCCCGGGGGACTCAAACGTTTGACCAAGATATAGAGGAAGCCATGAAGACAAAACATCTTTCTCTGATCATCATCGGTATTGTCGCTCTTATCTTTCCTCTCGTCGTGCCCTCCGATTACTACCGGCATCTCGTGATCATTGCGCTCATGTGGGTGGTCATCGGCTCTGCCTGGAATCTTCTGGCTGGGTACACAGGCCAAGTTTCATTCGGCCACGCCATGTTTTTCGGGGTCGGCGCCTACGCGGCCGGGATTTTTGCCACGAAGCTTCAGGTCTCCGCCTGGTGGGGGATGCTGTTGGGAGGCCCAGTGGCTATGCTTTTCGCCCTTTTCGTAGGGTGGGTGTGTTTTCGGCTCAGAGGCCCCTATTTTGCCCTGGCCACCCTTGCAGGCGGGGAAATCATCAGGCTTGTGGCAACCAACTGGGAAAGCCTGACCGAAGGCATGGTGGGCATTCTTCTCATCCAGAGCTTCAGGAGCAAAGTCCCTTATTATTACATCGCTCTGGGTCTTGCGGCTCTGTGCATCTTCGTGATCCACACGATCATGAGAAGCAAATGGGGCTACTACTTCGTCTCCATTCGGGAAGATCAGGATGCTGCAGAATCTCTTGGAATCAACACCACGCTCTACAAGAACATCTCTCTCCTCGTCAGCGCGTTTTTCGCAGGAACCGCAGGCGCTTTTTACATGAATTACATGGCCTTCATCGACCCCCACGTGGTCTTCTCGCTCCACTACATTTCCATCATGGCCATTCTCGTGGGCATTGTCGGCGGCGTGGCAACCCACATGGGTCCCGCAGTGGGCGCCTTCATCATGGTTGGAGTTCAGGAGACTTTCCGGAGCGCCCTTTTCGGACTGGCGCCAAAGTGGGTGAGTCAGGGACATGCGCTGGTTTTCGGCCTGATCGTGATCTTCGTGATTCTTTTTATGGCAAACGGCGTCGTGGGGGACTGGGCAAAGATCAAAAAACATGTCTTCAGGATGAAGGCGTGATGGGAAAGGGATAAACCATGGCACTCCTAGAATTAAGAAAATTGGTGAAAGCCTTTGGAGGGCTCCTGGCTGTAAACGACGTCACATTCGAGGTGGAGAAGGGGGAGATCTTTGGCCTGATCGGACCAAATGGTTCAGGCAAGACCACCATCTTCAATTGCATCAACAACTTTTTTCCCATCACCTCCGGCGATGTCCTGTTCAAAGGCGCCAGCATCAAAGGCCTCAAAACGCACCAGGTCTGCCACTTGGGCATCGGCCGCACCTTCCAAGTCGTGAAACCCCTTGCGCGAATGACGGTTCTTGACAATGTGACCGCTTCCGCGTTCTGCAGGGTCAACGCCATCAAAGAAGCGAAGGAGGAAGCGCACAGGGTGTTGGGTTTTTGCAACCTTCTGAGCGAAAAAGACAAGCCTGCAAAGAGCCTCCCCATTGCCGGCCGGAAAAGACTGGAGATCGCGAGGGCTCTTGCCACAAAGCCGGAACTGCTTCTCCTGGACGAAACCGCAGCCGGCATCAGGAAAATCAGGGACAGCGGCATCACCATCCTGATCGTGGAGCACATCATGAAAGTCATCATGACCATTTCCGATCGTATCCACGCCATCAATTTCGGGCAAACCATTGCGCACGGCACCCCTAAGGAAGTGGCCAACAACCGCGCAGTGATCGAAGCTTATTTGGGAGAGGAATATGCTCAAGGTTAACGGCATTGACGTCTTCTACGGAGATCTTCAGGTGCTCTGGGATGTCTCCTTTGAAGTGAAGGAAAAGGAGATCCTGGTGCTTGTCGGAGCCAACGGCGCCGGAAAATCCACGACGATCCGCACGATTTCTTCCCTCCTCACCCCGCGAAAGGGAAGCATCGAGTTCGACGGCGTCCGGCTGGACAAGACACCCCCCTTCCACGTGATTGGACACGGGATCGTGCATGTCCCTGAAGGCAGGAGGCTCTTTCCCCAGATGAGCGTAGAGGAAAACCTGATCATGGGAACTCTCAACGGGGAGGCCAAGGCCAAGCGGGCCCAGACCATGGAGCGCGTTTACGGGCTTTTTCCGAGGCTCAGGGAACGGAAAAAGCAGCTTGCAGGAACTCTTTCGGGCGGCGAGCAGCAGATGCTCGCCGTGGGCCGGGGGCTCATGTCTCTTCCCAAGCTCATGATGTTCGACGAGCCTTCCCTCGGGCTTGCCCCGATTCTCGTTCAGGACATCTTCCGTATCGTGCGCAAGATCAATGAGGAAGGGGTCACGGTTCTCCTTGTAGAACAGAATGTAAGGCAGACTCTCGCTATGTGCCATCGCGCCTATGTGCTTGAAAACGGACGCGTAGTTCTCGAAGGCACGGGTGAAGCCCTGATGGCCAACGAGCATGTGAAAGAGGCTTATCTGGGGATTTAACAACCATTGACATACGCTCTGGTTGTGTTATGTTTTTATTGTTTTATACAGCTAATCGAAGCGGAGGTTGAGAATGAACGCATATCTGGAAGGCGGGCCTAAAAACCCCATAAAGATTCAGGACAATACCTTCAGGGACGGGCATCAGTCCACCCTGGCAACCCGCATGAGGACCGAAGACATGCTCCCCATTGCCGAAAAAATGGACCAGGTGGGATTCTGGGCCATGGAAGTTTGGGGAGGCGCCACGTTCGACACCATGCACCGCTTCCTGGGCGAAGACCCTTTTGAGCGGATCAAAACCCTGAAAAAATACATCAAGAAGACCCCTTTCAACATGCTGCTGAGAGGCCAGAACCTGGTGGGCTACAGGAACTATGCCGATGACGTGGCCCGGATGTTTGTGGACAAAACCGCCGAAGCCGGCATGGACATCTTCCGGGTTTTCGACGCCCTCAACGACTTTCGCAATTTCGAAACCGTTGTGGAGAGGATCAAGGCAAACGGCAAACACTTCCAGGGGGTCATCTGCTACACCCTGACGGAAAGGCGCATGGGCGGCGAGGTGTTCAACCTGGAGTACTACCTCTCGAAAGCCAAGGAGATCCAGGCCATGGGAGCCCACTCGCTCTGCCTCAAAGACATGGCA
>JALOPA010000686.1 GCA_025454125.1 Thermodesulfobacteriota bacterium | reverse complement strand
AATCCCGTCGATTCCCGGCATCTTGATGTCGGTGAGGACGATTTCTGGGCTAAAGGTTGTGAACAGCTCCAGGGCTTCCTCGCCGCTCGAGGCCGTGAGGACCTCATACCCGCGGTCGGCCAACGAAATCCCGAGCACCTTGAGGATGCCCGGTTCATCATCCACCAGCAGGGTTTTCCGTTTCATCCGACCTCCTCGGGCAAAGGGAACTGGACGATGAACGTCGCTCCCTCTCCTTCCTTGCTGACCACCCGGATGCTGCCGTCATAATCTCTCACAATACCATAGCTGATGGAAAGGCCCAAACCTGTTCCCTTTCCGACTTTCTTGGTGGTGAAAAAGGGCTCAAATATCTTTTCAAGAATGGAGCGGGGAATCCCCGCCCCATTGTCCGTCACCCGGATGGTGACCATCCCTTGTTCCAAGGAGGTCTGAAGGGTGATTCGTTTCTTCTCCTCCCCAAGGGGAGACGGTTCCCATTTTTTCTCGATTGCGTCCCGGGCATTGGTCATAAGGTTGATGAAGACCTGCTCCAAGCGGTTCGAATCGGCGAGGATCGAGGGGAGAGGTTCTGTAAACTCCTCGACCACTTCGATTTCCCTCAACTTCAGCTGCTGCCTGAAAAAATCCAGGGCCCGTCTCAACACCTCGTTCACCTGGACTTCTCCCTTCGCCACCTCCGACTTGCGTCCGAATTCCCTCATGTGGTTGATGATCTTTTCGGCCCGATCCACATGGCTGTCCATCTCCTCGGCCATGGTCGTGAGAACCTCTTCGGCCATGGGCTCTTTCTTGGCCACTTTTCTTTTGATGAAACTGCTTGCGGTTTTGATGACCGAGAGCGGTTGATTGAGCTCGTGGGCGATGCTGGTGGCCATCTCTCCAAGAGTGGCCATTTTGCTCGCCTGGATGAGCTGTTGCTCGGCCATGAGCTGCAGGGTCGTATCGCTCGTGGTCAGAAGCAAGACCCTTTGCCCGGAATACTCGGAAGCCGAGATGCGAATGGTGGCGAAGAGGGTCTGGCCGCCTTTGCGGGTCTGCTTGGCCCTGAGGATCTCCCCGGAGGTTTTGATCATGGCTTCGTATTCGGCCCGGTGTTCTTCTTCAAAGAGGTCCATGAAGGCAGAGGAGACCAGTTCCTCTTTGCGGTATCCGTAGACCGCCTCCACGCTGTCGTTGCAGTCCAGAATCCGAAGGGATCCGGGACTCAGCACGAACACGGGGTTGGGAATGGTGTTGAAGATGATGCGGTATTTCTCCTCGGACCGCTTAGCCTCTTTTTCCAAGAATCGGATATGGGTGAGATCCAGGCTCATTTCCATGGCGGCAACCACCTCCCCGCTCGAATTCTTGATCGGGGAGGTGCGCACCATCCAATAGGACTCGGTTCCGTCTTTTCCCTCAGCGGTTTCCTCGCTGAAGTGAGGCTGCCCATCCTCGAAGGTTTTGATGACAGGGCAGATCTCGCATCGCTCCGAGCGCCCCTTGTAAGCCTTGAAGCAATGGGCCCCCGGCTCGGGAGAAAAGGTTTCCTCGAATTCCCGGTTGTACCGGATCAGTTTGAGATCTCTGTCTTGCACTGTGATGAAACAGGGGGCTCCCTCAAACAGGCTCTGATATTCATGGCGTTGTCTTTTCAACTCCTCCTGCTTGTCCCCGATCATCTTGCGCATCTGATCAATGGAGATGGTCAATTCCCCGATTTCATCGTGACGGTCCACATCGACCCGGTAGTCGTACTCCCCGTTGCCGATGTGGCGCAGCCCGGTCATCAGTTTCTTGATGGGTCGATTCACAAAACGCATCAGGAAAACACTGATAATGACCGCCGTAACCATGAAAAAGGCGATGGCGAGACCTGCGACTTCTTTCTCATGGGACACGATCTCCTCGTCCATGTTTTCCAGGCTCAGGACGACCTCCAGCAAACCCAGAACTTTCTTCTCCGGCGGATGAACATGGCAATCGGTCGTGGAGCAAGTCGGTTCGGAGTAGACCGGGCTCATCAGGGCGAGTTTGCGTGAACCGTCCGGCGTGTCGAAGAGTCTGGTTCTTTGAGGAAGGTCCGCTGTTTCCAGGGGAGGGGTCTGCTTGTGACAGACCGCGCAGAGCTCTGATCGAATATCGGCGCTGCGGTCAATCTCATCCGGGAGGTTCGAGAACTTGATGGCTCCCTGCTTGTTGAAAATCCGAATCGACTCGATCCCTTCTTGCCTGGCCACGTTGCGGATGATTTGAGCGATGTCATCCCGGGCATTAAGCATCATCGCGTAGTGGGTGCCGAGCAGAACGGTGTTTCCAAGACGCTCCAGTTCACTCACGCTTTTGTCCAGTGCGTCCTGCTTCTGAAGACGGTAGCTGAAGTAAGCCCAGGAGACGGTGCTCACGAGAAGGATCAGCCCCACCCAGAACACGAGCCGGAAGCTCAAGCTGTTATAGATCTTGGGATAACGCTGCAATGTCTCACCCCATAGGACGTGACGGCGTTGAGAAAAGGCTCCGCCACTCACTCCATCGGGAGAAGCCGCTGGCCCTACTCTTCCTCTTCCTTGGGGAGCATGTGTTCCGGGATCACCATGTGTTCCGCAATGAACTCTTTGAAGTGGATCGCTTTCGCGTCGATTTTGTATTCCTTGATCAAGTCCCGGATCTGGTCAATGCAGTTGTGGCAGGGGACCAGGATAAGCTTGGCGCCT
>JALOPA010000685.1 GCA_025454125.1 Thermodesulfobacteriota bacterium | reverse complement strand
AGGTCCTGGACCTTTCCCCGTACTTCAAGAACCAGTCCGTCTTTGAGATGCGTCTTCACCTTTGTGATATGTGACATACTCCTCCTCCTTTTTGATCGGTAAGGTCGTGTGAGGATGCAAAGCGCGCCCTTGTTCCGTACCATTCCCTCATGAACTCGAAATTCTCTCTCATGGTCCTGGCTAATGGGACCATGCTTTTGATTGTTCGAAACAGTGAAAATTCGGTTATAGGATCGTTCGGGTTGTCCTGCTCGTACAGCAAATCGCGTATGGCCTGATCCAGCTCAGCGCCGCTGAAGCTTTCGGTTGCGCTGACAAGTTTTTCAGTGACCTGAAAATTTCTGTCCAGGCTGTATTTCCTGAATAGGACCTTCAGGATGTGTTCTCTTTCTTTCCTGTTGGGGAGATCAATGAAGAACACCGCGTCAAAACGGCCCGCTCTCATGATCTCCTGGGGTAGCCCGGCAATCGCATTGGTCGTTGCGCAGATGAATATCCCATCCCTTCTGCTCTGGAGGAAATCAAGGACGATGGCAAGCACCCTCGAGAGGACACCTCCGTCTCCTTGCTGGTCTGAGGAGGAATGAAAGAGCTTCTCGAATTCATCGATCCATAAGACGGCCGGCGCAAGAGACCGTATGGTCTCAAACGCGGCAATGAAATTCTGCTCTGTTTCACCGACCAAAGGAGCGAAGAGACGAGGAGGATCCAGGCGAATGAGATTCACACCCCATGAACCTGCCAGCGCTTGAGCGAGAAAGGATTTCCCGCAGCCTGGTGCGCCGGTGAGCAAGACACCTTTGGGCTTCGGCAGCCCCAAAGTGCTTGTGCTGTCTTCGTTTCGCACCAGCTTGCCTCTCTTGAGCAGCCATTCTTTCAGTATGTCGAGTCCGCCAACCCAATCGAGGTCCTCGTCAGGGCGGCAGAGCTGAATCAGATTTTGCGCTCTTTGAGATATGAGAAGAGATCGCTCCTTTTTTATGAAATGAACATCGAGCTTCTTATTTGCGGCGAGGCAGAGGGAAAGCAGGTTTTCGCACTCATGCCCCGTGAGTCCCTTCAGCGATTCCACGATCTCTTTCTTCTCCTGTAAGCCCAAACCCTCCTGGCATCCCTCTGCAAGTTCAGCAATCTCGTGGTGAGCGAGGGTTGGGACCGAAACCTGGGGAATGTCCCTGAGGATCTCAGGGAGCCTGAAACCAGGCCTCCCAAACAATATGGTTGTGTACCTGTTCCCGGACTGGTCGCACAGGACTCGAAGTTTTGTCAGAAGGAAAGGATCGCGATTTTCAAGGAGCGCATCAAAATGCTCCAGCAGGAACAGCTTCCTTTTGCCGTTCAATGGCTCGCGCCCTGACTTGATGATCCGGTTGAGCATCTCGATGGGGTCTATATCGGCGTTCTTGGATTTTTCCTGGCCTGGCCTCCAGAGACCTTCCCCGATGTTGTATCCGTAAACATCCATGCCCAAGTTGGAAGCGATCTCAGCGCATTTCCTCACACCTATCCTTTGTCCGGAGGCACCCAGGTAGAAAAGGCTGCAAAGGGACTTCATCAACAGAGTGACGCGTTCAGACCATTCCATGGGCTTTCATCCACAAGGTCGCGGGTCAGGGAATTCCGGCTCTCCCAACTCGTTGGAGATGTCCTGGATCGTCTCATTGTTCCAGTAAAAGAAGGCGGTCTCTCCATCGACAATGATTTCAATTTCACTCTCTTCCATATTAATCCAAAACGGCATGTGCTGTTCGACCGGATCGAACATTGAGGTCAAAAAAATATTGGGAATTCTGCTACCTACGCGGTTCTCCGCCACCCCATAGGGGCCTGGGTTTTGTTTCGGACCAGGCCCAGTTCCTTGAGACGGATGATCATCGCCTCCTTGGAAACGTTGCTGAAGCGGCCCGCATCGCGAACGGCGTCTGCAATCAAAGGCCAATTCTCCACGCAAGGATCCACGCACACCGACGTCCCTCCCAGGCGGCTCCTTGCATTATCCAGGACCATCTCCTTTCCACCCCAGACCTGGGAGAAAGCTCCGACCACTTTCTGTTCCGGCATGAGCAGGCAAGAAGCAAAATAGTCTGCCTGCCATTCCTCAGGCAACCGGGCATCTCTTTTTCGGCATATGATGCCGTATCCTTTAGCCCCCTTTCGCGCTGCTTGCTCCACGAAGTGCCGGTGCAGAACCCAGTGCCCGGCCTCGTGGGCGCAGGTGAAGATCATCCTGCCTTCGCTCTTGTCATCAAGGAGCTTTTTATCGATAGTAATCTCCTTGAATTCTACGAAGATGGCACCAAGCACATCTCCCATCCCCAGTCTTGTTTCAAGGTCTTCAAAGCTGAGGTTCAAGCCGAGGCAGCGCTCAATGATATCCTCCACGGGAATGGGCGGATGGACGGGGTGAGCGACAACCTGCTCGTAGTCTTGCAGGACCTCCGAAGCCCTTCTTGCAATGGACTCCCTTGGCAGCCATCGGATCTTCATTTCTTTTCCTCTTCCGGCTTTCCGAGACCTGCAATTTTCGCCAGCTGGCTGAGCTTTTCCCAATCGCCGTTGTGGAAATTCTTGTCCTTGGCCATGCGCAGAAAATCCGCGGCCCGCGGCTCCTGGGCCACATATTTGGCTACTTCCGGATCGACCTTCTCGGCCGCTTTCAGCAGTTCATCCTTCTCGATTCCCAATGCCCTTGCCATCTCC
>JALOPA010000684.1 GCA_025454125.1 Thermodesulfobacteriota bacterium | reverse complement strand
GTCGGTTGGTTTTCGAAACAGTATCCCGGGATCACCGTGACGCTCACCGTCGCCGACTCTGAAGAAATCGAAAGTCGAGTCCTCGAAGGGGAGTTTGAGCTTGGAGTCATCGGCCGCAAAAGCTCAAACAAGCATCTTGCAAACCATGAACTCTGGAAGGACGAATTGGTCCTGGCCCTACCCTCAACGCACCGCCTGGCCGGGAAAAAAGAAGTTCCCCTCCAGGAAGTGGTACAGGAACCCTTCATTTCGAGAGAGTTCGGATCAGGGACACTGAAGAGCATGGAGCCCTACCTTCAAAGCGCAGGACTCAAAGGGATTGAGTCGCTCCATGTGGTTGCACGACTGGGAACTTCGACGGCCGTCAAAGAGGGGATCAAGGCGGGGTTAGGCATTTCCATCCTTTCCGCCATCGCCATCGAGACCGAACTGAAGGCCGGAGTCCTGAAAGCGATTCGGCTCAAAGCCATTCCCATGTTCCGGTACTTTTGTCTGATTAGGGACAAAAGGAGAACGGCTTCTCCCCTCAGCCGCTCCCTGATGGATTTCCTCATCACCACCGCAAAACAGATTTAGCTAGCACCTCCCAGCATAGGGGCGGTGACCCCCTGCAACACTCTATGTGACCTGAAATGTTTTTCTGCCCCTCCCTTTGGCAAAGCGGCGCTGCGAGAGTTTTTCGATAGGATGCGCCTTGGCAACGCCCCCACAAGTATCGGAATTTCCAGTTTGACACATCGGTTACGTGCTCATTATAAATAGAAGAACTCACATCAAAACACAAAAGGTCTCCCCATCATGAAACGCGTTTTCGGCTTCACCTGACACCTATCCATCCCTTCTACCCGGGTTCGGTAGGCTCAGGGTCAGGCCGGAAGATCAACCACCCCTCTCTCTTATCGTGGAATTCTAATCCTAAAGACTTCTTTCAGCCTGGCTTCCTTGCCTCGTTAGGAGCTTGCGGGGGCAATGGTGCTGGCGCGCCACACGGACTTCAAATCCGTCGTCCCGGTCTGCAAAACCGGGAGGAGGTTCGATTCCCCTTGCCCCCTCCAGTGGATCTGTGAAGCAACGATGATGAACAAATACGTTACCATTGGTATTGCCGGCCATGTGGACCATGGAAAAACCTCCCTGGTCAACGGACAGGCTCGAAGAGGAAAAGCGCCGTGGGCTTTCCATTGAGTCGGGAGTGGCGCCATTCCTCAGCACCGGCGGACTCTCCATCGCGCTTGTGGACGTCCCTGGGCACACGGACTTTCTGAAAAACACGATCCGCGGATTGAGCTGCGTGGACATGGCGATTCTGGTGGTGGCCGCTGATGATAGTGTCATGCCTCAGACACGGGAGCACATCGAGATCCTTGGCCTCTTTGGGGCCAAGACCGGGTTCGTGGTTCTCAGCAAGGCAGATATGGTTGACAGGGAGACGCTGGAACTGGCCAAATTGGAGATTCGGGACGTGGTGAGGGGAACCGTGTTCCAGGGGAAGCCGGTGATTCCCTATTCCGCTCTTGATCGAAGCGGACTGGCAGATATCCGATCGACCGTCGAGGCGGAAGCTGCGGGTCTGAAGCCCAAACCTGCCGATGACTCCTTCAGGCTATGGATCGATCAGGTCAGCGGCGTGGCGGGTTTCGGCACGGTCGTGACAGGAACCATCCTTTCCGGCACCTTGAGTCAGGACGACTCCCTGGTTCTTCTACCCTCAGGCATCGAGACCAGGGCGCGGTCCCTCGAATCCCACCACAAGCTGATCGAAAAGGCTCATGCCGGACAGAGGGTTGGAATAAATCTTCACAAGGTCTCCTTGGATCAGGTGAATCGGGGGATGCTTCTCGCAGCTCCTGGGAGAATGATCCCCAGCTTTCTCTTGAATGTGAACCTGACGATTATTGAAACCGCCAAAACGCCGATCAGGAACCGCCAGAGAGTCAAGCTCTACCTTGGGACATCCTTAACCAATACGCTTGTTGTCTTAATGGAAAAACAGACTATTCAACCTGGAGAGCACGGCTTGGCACAGTTACGCCTCATGAAACCTCTGGCCGTCCTGCCAAAGGATCCTTTTGTGATCTGCCCGCTCAACTTGAACACCGTGATGGGCGGAGGGAACGTGCTGGAGATACCTCGCGAGAAGTTTCGGGCCATCAAGGCACAAAAGACCCTGCCTTATCTGGGCGCCTTGAATTCCAGTGATCTTTTCAACTGCGTGCAGCAGTTCTTCGATGCCCACGTGGACCAGCTTCTTTCGCCTTCAGAACTGGCGCGTTCTTCAGGATTCACCATCGGTGAGATTACGGCGGCTTTGAAAGAAAAAGAAAGATCCGGTGAAGTCCTATACTTCCGCGAAAAAGGGTTTTTCAGCAAGAAACGATATGACCAACTCAAGAAGGAGCTTCCGTGTCTTCTTCAAGAAATCCTCTCCAAAGATCCCATGAAAAGAAATGTGAAAGCAGAGGAACTCCGACGTAGGCTTTCTCCCCACCTGGAAGAAGAGACCTTCCAGAGGCTCCTTTCGGATCTTTGCCGCGACGGCAAGCTGGTCAAGATCGACGGCGGATTTCAGGCCAGCGGTGTCTCCGCTAACCTCTCTCCCCAGCAGGCCAAGTTGGCAGCCCTCTGTATGGACTATGCCCGAAAGTGCGGACTTGCGCCCTTCAGCGCCGATACCTTATGGAGGCTGCCGGAGGTCAAGCACGAAAAGCAGGAGATCGAGAAGATGCTCTCCTACCTAAGGAATGAGGGGAAACTCGTACGCTTGAGCGACGGCCGCTTTATTCCGGCGGACGGCCTTGAGACCATCAAGGAAAGAGTCAGGGGAGTCGTCGCCACGAACGGTGTTTTCACCCTCGACGATCTCCGGATCACACTTGGATACGGGAGAAGGATCGGTGTGATTGTCCTTGAATATCTGGACTCCATTGGATTCACCAGCCGGAGAGGCGAAGGACGAGTATTGCGATAAACCATATGTTAATTATAGCAGGAAAGAATTTTGGTCCAGAGTCACCGATCTCCTGCTTGAAATAATGGCCTACATGCTCTACCTTTTCATTGACATTCTGCCTTGCGGAGATTGACGGATGGAAGAACATAAGACGCTTCGGTTGACAGAGACGGTGAAGGGGGCCGGATGAGCCTCCAAGCTGGCTCCAGGGGACCTGGACAAAGCGCTGTGCGGGCTCGAATTGCCGACGGACCCGAATCTCATTGTCGGGCTCGATCGGGCGGACGATGCGGGCGTGTACAAGGTGTCGGATGATCTCGCCCTCATTCAAACCGTGGATTTTTTTACTCCGATTGTGGATGACCCTTACTGGTTCGGCCAGATCGCTGCAGCCAATGCATTGAGCGATGTTTATGCCATGGGCGGCGTTCCCAAGACGGCAATGAACCTCGTTGCCTTCCCGGCCAAGGATATGGATATCTCCGTCCTGCGCCGAATCATTGAAGGCGGACTGGACAAGATGCGAGAAGCCGGAGTGGTGCTCGTTGGCGGTCATACGGTGGAAGACCCTGAACTCAAGTATGGCCTTTCTGTCACCGGCTACATCCACCCGGACCGAGTGCTCACGAAAAAGAATTTGAAAGCCGGAGATCTCTTGATTTTGACCAAGCGCCTGGGCACGGGGATTGTCGCGACGGCCATCAAAGGCGCCCTTGCTTCACAGGAGATTACCGATAAGGTGACTCGGGCAATGGCAACCCTCAATAAAGGCGCGGCTGAGGTGATGCAGGATTACCCTGTCCACGCTTGCACCGACATTACGGGATTCGGGTTTCTAGGCCACCTCGCCGAGATGGTGTCCGGATCGGGGTATGGAGTTCGGATCAAGTCGGAC
>JALOPA010000683.1 GCA_025454125.1 Thermodesulfobacteriota bacterium | reverse complement strand
ACCCAAAGCCCATCTTTGTCTGATTCAACAAGTCCAGCGTCTTCAAGAAGTTTTAAGTGCTTGGACACGGTGGGTTGTGCGAGATTGAGAGCCGCTTTCAACTCACAGACACACAAAACCCTTTGCTGGAGCATCTTTATGATTTTGACCCGGTTCGGATCGGATAGAGCCTTCATGACCTTGATAAAGGGCTTCATCGGGAGTCCTCCTAAATTGCTACTTGGCAATATAGCCTAGCTGCTCCTCTCTGTCAACTTTTTTGAATTAGGTTGGTTTGTCGTCGAAAGCATGAGTCACTGAGCTTTGCTGGGGAAGAGCAGGAAACGGGGTCTCTTTGGGAACCTGGATAGAGAAATTTTCACATGGGGCAAAAAATATGTTGACAAGCGAATCGGCAGTTGGTAAATTCGACATATGTCGAACAATCAAAACGATAACCTTGAAAGATTCTCGGAAATATTCAAAGCCCTTTCCAATCCAAACCGGCTGAAGATATTTCTGCGCCTTGTCTCGTGCTGCGTGCCGGGGACGGTTTGGAGCATTGAAGCGAAAGAGAGCACTTACGTGGGAGATGTGGCCAAGGATCTGGACATTGTCCCGTCCACGGTGTCGCATCATATTAAAGAGCTTCGCCAGGCAGGTCTCATCAAAATGAGAAGGTCCGGTCAGAAGATCGAATGCTGGGTTGATCCGGAAGTGCTCAAAGATCTCGAGGGTTTTTTTCAGGCGAAGAAGTAAGGGGCCTTATTATTTTTTGTTCATTGATTCGATATGTGTCGAAACATCGCAAGAAAGGAGGACCAATATGGAAACCATAAACAACGAACAAATTCGGAAGAAAGTGAGAGAGAGGTACGCGGGGATTGCTAAGGGGTGCTGTTCTCCGGCCAACCCAAACAAGGAACCCTCTTGCTGCGGCAGTCTTCAGGACTCCGCTGAAAAAAGGGCGGTCGATCTGGGGTATTCCAAAGCGGAAATCAGCGAGGTTCCTCAAGGGGCCAATATGGGCCTTGGTTGCGGCAATCCAACGGCCATGGCTTCCTTGAAGCCTGGGGAGACTGTTTTGGATCTTGGCAGCGGCGGAGGGATCGACTGTTTCGTCGCTGCCTCCGCTGTCGGGGAAACAGGAAAAGTGATTGGAGTGGACATGACCCCTGACATGGTCAGCAAGGCGAGGGAAAACGCGCAAAAGGCCGGCGTGAAGAATGTGGATTTCAGATTGGGCGAAATAGAGCACCTGCCCGTGGAAGACAGCAGCGTGGATGCCATTATCTCCAATTGCGTGATCAACCTGTCCCCGGAAAAGGCAAAGGTTTTTCACGAAGCCTACAGAGTGCTAAAGCCGGGAGGCAGACTGGCTGTGTCCGACATCGTGGCCACCGCTTCATTGCCGGAAGAAGTGCGAAAAGACCTCTCTCTTATAACCGCCTGTGTCGGCGGCGCAGAGAGAGTTGAATCCATCAAGGAGATCATTGAAGCGACCGGATTCCAGGACGTGAAGGTCACTCCGCTGGAGGCTAGTCGCGATTTTATCCGGGAGTGGCTCCCTGGAACTGGACTCGAAAGTGCCTTGGCCTCCGCGCGAATCGAGGCAGTGAAGCCTCTTGAGAAAGAGCATGAAGCTGAAGAAAAAGGATTCAAGATGAACCCAATGGATAACAAGGAAATCAAGAAAACAGTCTACAGCCACTATGGAACAGGATTTCATTGTGCTGAAGTGATCGCGAAAACAACGCTGGAGATGTTCTCAGGGAAACCGCATCCTGAAGCCACAAAGGCAGCTTCCATTTTCGGCGGGGGTATTGGCGGGTCCACGGAGGAACTTTGCGGCGCCTTCACAGGTGGAGTCATTGCTCTGGGCTATCTCCTGGGAAGAGATGCGCCCGGGGATAACATGCGAGATGCCGCTGCCCTCGTGAAAGAGTTCAAGACCCGCTTTCAAACTCAATTTGGAAATCTCAGGTGCCGCGACCTCCTTTTCAGCTTTGATGAACAGGAGAATCACCTGGATTGCGTCAAGCTCACAGCTGAAACCACCGTCCTCCTAGCGAACCTGCTCAATGAGTTAGGTTCCAAGAAAGGAATGGATTTTGACCGTTACGCTACGCAGCCGAGAGAAAAGGTCCAACTCGGCCAGTGCCCATTCAAAGGAGGAGGGTGCCAGTGCTAAGCCTTGTTGCCGGCGGCCATGAGCACTGAATTTCCACTTTCCCTATTCCTCTGAGCGCCTGGAGAAGGTTTTGCCAGCGTTTCATCTCTTCAGACGCCCAGAGGTGCTCGCTGCGGCCGGTATCTTTGCATGCCAATAAAGGGTCTGGACACCTCCCTCAAGAAGGTCTATCGTCATCTTCATCCCAAATCATCTCAGCCGTCCATCTAGCTCGCAGGCTAAGCTTAATCTTATGGAGGCTCCTTGTGTTTGGGGGTGATCCTATGAACTCGAAGGATTTCAAGAGGAAACTGACCGCTGTCTTCAGCGCCGATGTGGCAGGGTATAGCCGCCTAATGGGAGAAGATGAAGCAGCGACAATCAAGACCTTGGAATCCTACAAGCAGCTGATGTTTTCCCTAGTCAACCAGCACGGGGGGCGGGTGGTAGACTCACCGGGAGACAATGTGCTCGCCGAGTTTCCTAGTGTGGTCAATGCCGTTGCCTGCGCTGTTGAAACCCAGAAGGAACTAAAGTCCAGGTACGATGTCCTGCCCA
>JALOPA010000682.1 GCA_025454125.1 Thermodesulfobacteriota bacterium | reverse complement strand
CTCGCCACGGAGCCGACGCTTTTGCTGCTGGACGAGCCGACCTGCGGCATGTCTCCCACGGAGACCTCCCGCACGATTGACCTGATCCAGGAGATCACGAAGGAGAAGGCGCTCACCGTGCTTTTTACGGAGCACAAAATGGACATGGTCTTTTGCATCTCTTCCTACATCCACGTGATGAACTTCGGGGTCATTGTTGCCGCGGGAGGGCCGGACCAGATTCGGAGCAATGAAAAGGTGCAGCAGATTTATTTCGGAGAAGACCGATGTTCCTTGAGGTAAAGGTGATCGACACCTTCTACGGGATCTTCCAGGCCATCTTTGCGGTGTCCCTGAATCTCGGTCAGGGCGAGGTCGTCTCCCTGCTGGGGAGGAACGGGGCAGGGAAGAGCACCAGCCTCAAGAGCATCGTGGGCCTTTGCCGCCCCTGCGCCGGGAGCGTTCGGTTCAAAGGGACGGAGATCCGCGGCAGGAAGCCTTTCCAGATTGCGCGGATGGGGATCGGGTTTGTTCCGGAAAACCGTTGGATCTTTTCGGAGCTGACCGTTAGGGAGAACTTGGAGCTGGGCCTGAGGAAGTGGGACAGGCAGGCAATGAGCGCCTCCCTTGGAAAAGTCTATGGATTGTTCCCGAAACTCAAAACCATGGACAACCGAATCGCCGGAACCCTGAGCGGCGGGGAGCAGCAGATGCTGACTGTGGGGAGAACGCTGATGGGAAGTCCAGAATGCGTCTTGCTGGATGAGCCGACCGCGGGCCTTGCGCCGATCGTGGCCCAGCTTCTCGGTGACCAGATCCGGAAGCTGAAAGACCAACAGTACACGCTTCTCATGGCTGAGCAGAATGCGCTCTTTGCCATGGACATCAGCGACCGGGCCTATGTGATCGACAAAGGGGCGATCGTCTATGAAGGCCGCGTCGATGACCTGAAACAGAACAGGGACATGATGAGGGAATACCTCGGGGTATAGGGTGCACGTTACACAGCGAGGACGTGTCAGGTCTTGACATATGACTTAACGAGGGAGATAATCGCTGCCTATGGGAAGACCGCTGCGCATAGAATACCCGGGAGCCCTCTACCACATCACCAGCAGGGGCAATGAGAAGAAGGACATCTTCCTGAAGGATAAAGACAGGAAGAAGTTCCTGTCAATTCTGGCCGACTATCATGATCGGTACCGGGTCCTCACCCATTGCTATGTTCTGATGAAGAACCACTACCACCTGGTGCTGGAGACTCCTCTGGGGAACCTCCTCAAAGTGATGCATGGCATCAACAGCGCGTACACGGGATATTTCAATCGTGAGTATGGGCGGGTGGGACATCTGTTCCAGGGGAGGTACAGGGCGATTGTCGTGGATCGGGATGCTTACCTGCTGGAACTGAGCCGGTACGTTCACCTGAACCCGGTAAGAGCAGGGGTTGTGGGCAAGCCGGAGAGGTACCGATGGAGCAGTTATCTTGGATACATAAGGAAAGAGGAGATGCGGCCTTGGGTGGAGTACCGCTTGGTGCTGTCGCAATGCGGAGAGGGACTAGGGAGAAGCCGCAGAGAGTATAAACGATATGTGGAGAGGGAAGACGAGGAGGAGGAGGAAAGAAGCCCGCTGGCCGAGCTTTACGGACAGGTGTTGTTGGGCACAGAGGAATTCGTCGAGAGACTGAAGGGCTTGGTCAAAGGCAAGGTGGTGAACGAGGAGATTGTAGAGCGGCGTCGGCTGAAGGAGAGGCCGAGGGCCGCTGAAATTGTGCAGGTGGTGGCTAAAAAATATGGTGAGGAACCGGGAGCGTTGAGGAAGAGGGGGAGGAACAAGGAAGCGAGGAAGGTGGCGATCTATGTGATGAAGAGGTACTCGGGGCTGAGCAATCGGGATATCGCAAAGGAGTTTGGGGGGGTGCATTACACTGCGGTGACCAAGACGTGCGCGAGGCTGGAGGTGGAGATGAAGAGAGACAGGAAACTGCGAAAAGCGGTTCAAGAAGTTATGTCATATGTCAAGACCTGACACGATTTCGCACACGGACAAACCCACTTCGTTTGTCCGTGGCACCTAGCAGCCCTCCTGATCCGTTTCCACAAAGCGGAGCGCAAAAGCAAAGAGAGGGCCCGCCAGCATGAGACATCCGGTCAAGACCAGTCCGAGGCCGAAGGAGTGGTTTTGCCCGAGGTAACCGAAGACCGCAGGCAGAATGCCAGCGCCCACGAAGAAGGCAATGGGCACGGCGACGGAGGCGACGACGCTTCTCAGGTTGGGCGGGACGATCCTGGAGAGGGCGGAAAAAGCGCCCGGGAAAAACGCGCCTGTCAGGACGGGCTGAATGAAGAGAATCGTGAGGAGCCAGGTGCCGCTCGAGAAGCCGAGGAAAATGTTGGCGACTCCACCTGCCGCAATCAGGGCGGCCATGGCGCGCTTTGGGCCGACTCGATCCGCAAACCATCCTCCGGCCAGAGCGGCAACAAATCCTGAAATCTGAGCAAAGCCAAGGAAGGAGTTGGCCGATGTACTGTCCATGCCTCGTTCCATAATGAGATAGAGAGGCATCACGGTGAAGAGGCCTACGCTCCCGCCCACCGCCATCATGAGCAGCCCTATCATGAGCCAGAAGGAGGAGAGTCGAGCGATCTGCTTCAGCGCTTCAGGCCGTCGATAAGGCCGGCGACCAGCAACGGGCCCAGAACCAGTCCGAGGGTGGGCGCGGAGGCATGGAGCCCCAAGGCTTTTCCCCAATCCTGGCGCCGGACCATGGCGGTAATCGAGGCCAGCGCTGAAGGAATGTGCAGGCCGGCAGCCAGGCCGAGAACGATGAGGGCAAGGCGAATCCCTAAAAGAGAGCGCATGAACCCCAGACCGAGCAGGGCAACCCCCACAGTCAACATGGACAGGATGAGGGCCTTGCGGTGGGTGAGGCGCGAAGAGACAAAGCCCGAAGCAAACTGGGTCACAGCGAACCCGGCGGAGGTGACGAGAAAGAGCGAGCCTGCCTGAGCGTGGGTGATGTGAATTTCCTGCTCCACGAAAGGCATGAGCGGCGCCAGGATGAAGCGAGCCATGAAATTCAGGAGAAAAAGACCGGAAAGGAAGAAAACCGTTCCTGCATTAGCGCTGAAGGGCTCTGGTATGGGACATTCTTTATCCATATCGTTGGAAAAGAAACTAACGATGGACGGCTGCATGGTCAAGCCTCTTCAAAGGCGGCAAGAGTTCTCTCCGTGTTTTTTCGTTTGAAAAGCCGGGCGGCAGTGAATAAGTTGAACATCGAAAAAACCACAAAGTCCTCGGGGATGCCATGCCGTTTTCGAAAATCTCTTCAATCCTTCCTGTCCTAGCGATTGCCGTTTTCTTTGCCGCGCTGGGTTCATCCTGCTCCCTGACCCCGCCGTCTTTCGACGAAGCGGCGTGGAGAGCAAAGGTTCAATCCGCCGATCCGGCGTTGCTGTATGCCCCTCACTTCAAGGATGATCTTTACTTCAACCCCTGGATGCCGTCTGAAGACAAGGGCCTTTTCAGCGTGCTCAAGTGGCGGCTCACGGCTTCGCAGGAGTACACGGAAGAGGAGAAAACGTATCTTCCCCGTGTGGTGGACAAGGCTAAAGAGCGGATTCTCGCCATGCCCCAGGGCGATTTCATTATGTGGGTCGGACACGCTACTTTTCTCATTCGCCTCAACGGGGAGTACTGGCTTGTAGACCCCATTTTTTCCGAGAGAGCTGTCGTGGTGAAGCGAAAGACGCCTCCCGGGATCACCGCGGAAGCTCTCAGGGAAGTGGCGCCGAACCTCAGGGTGATCATCACCCACAACCACTACGACCATCTGGACGCGAGCAGCATCGAGGATCTTCCGGAAAACGCGAAAATGTTCGTCCCCCTGGGTCTAAAGGAATATGTCCAGGATATGAACAAGAAGGACGTAATGGAGATGGACTGGTGGCAGGAAATCGACTGTGGCAATGGCGTCAGGTTGGTCTGCCTACCCATGCAGCACTGGTCAAGGCGTTTCGGGCAGGGACCCCGTGAGACCCTCTGGGCGAGCTACATGCTGATCACTCCGAAGGTCACCATTTATCTGGGAGGGGACACGGGATACTTCATCGGGTACAAGGAATTCGCGAAACGCTATCCAAAGATCGACTATGCCCTTCTCCCCACCACCGCCTACCACCCGCGCTGGTTCATGCACTACAACCACATGAACGTGGATGAGGCCATCGAGGCTTTCAACGATCTGAATGCCCGATACATGATCCCGCAGCAGTGGGGGACCTTTCACCTCGGAGACGAGCCGCCGGGCTATTCGATCCTGGAACTCAAACGGACCATTGCCGAGCGCCGGCTTGATGCCTCCCGGTTCCTCATCATGGACATCGGGGAAATACTGCCCATCGACAAATAATCACTCGTTTTGGTTTGGTGGCACGGACAAGCTTTGCTTGTCCGTGCGAATCCCAGTTCCGAATTCGGCAATCACGGACAAACATACATCGTTTGTCCGTGCCACCTCTTGCCGCGCTTGTTTGTTAACCGTGTACCGTGCACCTTGCACCTCAGAAATACTTCCCCTTCTTCTCTCCTTTGTCGAGCAACGCTCTTGTAACCAGGAGGATCTGGTTGCGGTCTTCCAGCTGCAAAGCCTGCTCCAGGCCGTTGGCATCAAGATTGACGTTGATCGCCTCTTTGGTGAGGCGAAGCCCCATGGGGTTCTTGGAGTTCATGGTTCTGGCAAGGTCCAAGGCGGTCTCAAGCAGTTTGTCGCGGTCAACGAGCCTGCTCGCAAACCCGAGCTGCATGGCTTCCTGTGCGGACATGAAGTTGCCCGTGAGCATGAACTCATAAGCTCTCCCTGCACCGATCAGCCTGGGAAGAAAATAACTGCAAGCCATGTCCGCCCCGCCAAGGCCGATGTTGATGTAGGCGGCAGAGAATCGTGCATCCGGACTGATCACTCTCACGTCCGAGGCCATGGCAAAGCTGAATCCGAGGCCGGCGCCTGCACCGTGCACGGCGCAGATGATGGGTTGCGGCGCGCGCCTCATGGCCAGAGGGAGCCGGGCCAGGCGGACCTGGAAGGCGTAATGCTGATCCACGGTCATCTGGGGTGCGCTTTTCATGAAATCTCTCATGTCGAGGCCGGCGCAGAATCCCTTATCTCCGTTG
>JALOPA010000681.1 GCA_025454125.1 Thermodesulfobacteriota bacterium | reverse complement strand
GTATTCGTCCACCAGAATGCCGCGGTCCAGCCTCAGGCCTGATCCGGCCAGGAACCGCACATCCGGCGCGAGCCCGAAAAAGGCGCCGATCATTCCGACGCGCACCGTTTGACGGCCGACCTGCACCTCGTAATCCCTTTCCCCTTTTCGCGTGATCCCCTTCAGGCGCTGATCCGCCAGGACCTCCACGCCCTTCTGCCTCAGCCGTTGCGCCATTTCCTCGAACAGCGAGAGGCTCCACCGCAACGGCCAGAAGGCCTCCTCATTCACCATGAAGAGGACTTCCTTGCCCAGGTTCAAGAGAGCCTTGGTCACGGCCAGAGAGGTGAGATCCCCGCCCATCATGAGCACCGAATCAATCCTCGCGACTTCCTCCTTCCAGACCCTGGCGTCTTCCAGCGTCTTGAGGGTGAAGAGGAAGTCTTTGAAGATCAGGAGAGGTTCAGGAATCCTCGGTTTTCCTCCCACGGCAAGGATCAGGCCGCTGAAACGGAGCACTTCCTTGTGATCCAGAACCAGTTCCCTTTGAGCCGGATTCAGGCTGACCACCTTCTGCCCGCTTCTGAGTTTTATGGCCATGTTTTTGTACTCTTCAACGGGACACACATAGAGAGATTCCTCCTTGATGCTCCCGCTGAGCCACTTGGGCAAAAGATGGGGCCGGTAGCACCCGTGCGGCTCCTTGCTGATCAGAGTGATGCGGGCGCCCGGCGCCTCCAGCCGCAAGGTCAGGGCTGCGTGGTGCCCTGCCGGGCCGTTTCCGATCACGATAAAGTGCTCGTCAGACATGGTCTCCTCCATGGGCCAGTCGCTCCGTAAGTTCCACCCGGGTCACCGAGATGCAGTTGACCGGGCACACCCTCATACACTCCCCGCACCGGATGCATCGGGAATTGTCGATCATGACGGCGTTGACCTCCGCCCAATGGGCGGTTTCCGTAAAGCCGGTAATGGCGCCGGCTTCATTGGTCTTCACTTCCTTGACCAGCTTGATGCAGTCTCTCGGGGCCACATCGATACAGTACCGGCAGTAGATGCATCGCTTGATGTCGATCTCATAGTGAAGATAGCAGAGGTAGCAGCGCTTGGACTCCTCCTTTGCCTGCTCCGGGGACAAGCCTGTCTCCACCTCGATACTCGGGGTCCGGAACCGGTCCTGCACGGGGTGAACCGTAGGCATTTCCTGACGTGAAATATAATCCCATGCACGGCTGCGATCGGTGATTTCCGTTTCCTCCATCCGTACGGTCTTCTCCCGAAAGGGCTGGCCGGTCAGGTCCCGAACAATTCTTTCCGCTGCCCTTCTCCCCATTCCGACTGCCTGGATCACGGTTGAGGGCCCGGTGAGGTAGTCGCCCGCCACATAGAGGCCCTTCATGGAAGAGGCAAAAGAGTTTGAATCCGCCTTCAGCACTTCTTCTCCCCTGGTCCCCATGGCCAACCGAAGAGGCTCAGGCCGCTGCCCGGTGGCCACAATGACCGCATCCGCAGGGAGAACAAACTCACTCCCTTCAATGGCCACGATCTCTCCTTTTCCCTTTTTCTCGCCTGGCCTTGTTCTGACAAACTCCACCCCTTCAACACGATCCTTCCCGAGAATTTTTCGGGAAAGCATGAGAGAGGCGATCTTGACGCCCTCTGTCTTGGTCTCGATGACCTCGTCTCTTGTGACCACCAGTTCCTCTTCCGTTCGCCGGAGGCAGATGGTCACGTCTTCCGCTCCCAGCCGGAGAGCGGACCGGGCGCAGTCAAAGGCTGTGAAACCGGCGCCGATGACAAGGACTCTTTTCCCGACCCCAAGCGGCTTCCCTGCACAGACCTGCATCATGAATTCGAGGCCGGGATAGACTCCTGGAAGATCTTCGCCCGGCACATCGAGCCGCAGGGAGCGGTAACACCCTGCTGCAAGCAGAACCGCATCATGCTCTTTAAGGAGATTCTCCACCGTTAGGTCCATTCCCACCTTCACTCCGGTCTTGAGTGACGCTCCGGTGCGGACAATATAAGAGATCTCTTCTTCGAGGACTTCCCTGGGGAGACGGAACTCAGGGATTCCATATCGGAGCATGCCGCCCCCCTTTTCAAAGGCTTCGTAAAGGGTCACCCTGACTCCGAGCGTGGCCAGATCGTGGGCCGCAGCAAGCCCTGCCGGGCCTGCTCCCACCACAGCCACCTTCTTGCCGAGCGATGCCAGGGGGCCTGGTTCCGGAGGAGGCATCTTCTTTCGCAAGTCCGCGGCCGCTCTCTTGATGTGGCAGATGTTCACCGGCCGGCCCAGCTCCGACTCCCCATGGCGGCACTTGTCTTCGCAGGGACGGGAACACACCCGTCCCAGGACTCCGGGCAGGAGATTGGCCATGTGGTTGATGGCGTAAGAGCCGTCGTACCGGCCTTCGAAGAGTGCTCGGATATAGGCAGGGATGTTCGTTGCCGCAGGACAGGCGGCCTGGCAGGGGACATTCACGTCCATGTAGTAGAAATCTTCAGGGCTGGACGAGTAAACGACTTGATTGGCCATGTCATCCTCGCGAGGGAAAGAGAGGAAATTCTTTCACCACGAAAGCACGAAATTAGAAAAGAACGAAAAGAGAGAGCTTTTCGTGTTTTCCCACTTTCGTGTTTTCGTGGTTGATCCTTGGTTTTTCTTCAGGATTCTGCGGAAATTACAAAAGAATTTAAATACCACCCTGGGATTGTCAATAGACAAAGA
>JALOPA010000680.1 GCA_025454125.1 Thermodesulfobacteriota bacterium | reverse complement strand
GCATGAAAAATCGGAATCGCCCAGATAGTCCATCAGGACGGTCGAGAGCCTGTCCCATCCTTCGTGGTCCACGACCGGCAGGGATTCCCCTTTTTCAAAGGCATAACTTCCGCAGTGACTTATGATCTCAGGGTGTTTTTTTTGACGTCATCCCAGAGGGAGGCAGGACACTCGGAGTGAGTCAATGTTTCTATGGCATCGAGCACCGACACTTTCCCGTCGGGCGTAAATCGAACCGGATCGCCGTCAAAATGCACAACAAGGTCTTGTTCCACGGTCGCACCTCCTCTGCAAGATGGCATAGGCCTCCAGTGTAATCGTTCGGCTCAGGGGATCAATCCGGTCAATCCTGTATTTTGAGGGTGCGCGGAGTATCTCCAATGGAAAAATACAGTACCCCTTTCGCTTAAATACATGCTTCACCCCATTTTCTTGGCCGCCAGGCCGGTTACTGTACCGTGCAGTGCTACGCGGAAATGAAGAAATGGATTATGAAAGCGCTTCTTAATCCTTGACCTCAATATCCAATTCTCTTCGCAGCAGGCGAAGTGTTTCTGTCGATCGGGCAAAGCGACTTCTCTTTCCTGCAACCAAGGCAGGGAAGAAATATATTGTTTGGGTCCGAACCGGGAGGCAAAGCTGCATCACGAGAGAGGCCGTTGCGAAAGGCAAACCTTCATGAACTACACCGGCCATCTTTCTCAGGAGGATCAGCTCTATGGATATCTGCGCCATGATATCCTCCCGAAGCTCGGGATCAATGGCATGCCTCTTGACTTTCGGGTTTACAGCGTTCCTGCGTCCAACCATGTCTACGTCTATGAAGATCAAAGGAGCGGGACTCGCCTTATCGGGAAGTTCTTCAGGGACCTCTCAGACCGTGCTCTGGAGACTGCCTGCCGACGCATGGAGAGAGAGTTCAACAATCTCAAACTCTTACGCAATTTAGGCTTTACCGGGTATCCTCATTATGTCGCTCGTCCACTCGGACACAACGCCAGCCTCGGCTGTGTGCTGATTGAGGAGTTCTGTCACGGTACGCCGCTTATCGATTTCATCCTAAAGGCGATTCTGGAGGGAGCAAGAGATCCACTCTTTCAGAAACTCACCTCTCTTGCCTATTTTCTCGCCACTGTACACAATAGGACTGCTACGGGAGACCGCGTGGACTTCAACAGGGACTGCTCTTACTTTGATCGAATTGTAGCTCAGTTGAAGAACTGGGGGCACATCGGATATGATGAGGCGCAGGAATTCTACCGCCTTAAGGACCGATGGCGGGAGAAGGGAATTATGTGGGAGGACAATCGGGTCCTTGTTCACGGGGACATGACTCCCACCAATGTTCTCTTTGGTGACAGCCTCTGGGTGATCGCGATCGACCTGGAGCGGATGAAGCTGGCTGATCGAGTCTTCGACGTGGGTCGGGTGGTCGGCGAGATCAAACGTTTTTTCATGGAGCACACTGGCGACGGGCGACTGGCAGAGCCTTTTATCGGTCACTTCCTCTGGGAGTATGCTTGCCATTTCCCTGACAGGAATAGTGCCTTCGCGTCCATTACGCGCCGCATTCCGTTTCACATGGGGCTCACGCTTCTGCGGATCGCCCGCAACTCATGGATTAATGGAAACTACAGACGGCAGTTACTGAACGAAGCAAAGAAAACACTCGTGTAGCGCGTCATGACAACAAAAGGCATTCTTCTTGATCTCTATGGAACATTGATCGATATAGAGACCGACGAGTCTCTGGAAGAGATCTACCGTGCTATTGCCCATTATCTGACCTACCAGGGAATATACCTGCACCGGTGGGAGGTGCGGAACCGTTATTACGAGATAATGAAACAGCAGAAAGAAGAACGGAACGAGGTATACCCGGAAATAGACGTGAAGGCCATCTGGAATGCCTTCCTCAGGCAGGAAGGCATAACAGCGTCCCCAACGCGCAAAAAGCTGGCCGCGATTCTCGCCCAGTTCTACCGCGCCATCTCCCGCAAAAGGCTCCAGCTCTACCCCGATGTCAAGAGGGTGCTGGACGAGCTGCGCTCCTACTACCGACTGGCAATTGTTTCGGATGCGCAGCCGTGCTGGGCCCTGCCCGAGATGAAGGCCGTAGGACTCAGCGGCTACTTCGATCCGATCATTATCTCCGCAAATTACGGATTCAGGAAACCCGATACAAGGCTTTTCGAAATGGCCCTGGAAACGCTGAAGCTCATGTCGGCCGAGGTCATCTGCGTGGGGAACGATATGTACCGGGATATTTGTGGGGCGAGTCAGCTCGGCATCAAGACAATCTTCGTCGATTCCGACCAGGGAGCCAAATGCCATAAGAGTGTGACCCCCGACTACTTCGCGCACCGATTCGAGGACATCCTAAAGGGAGTGGAAGCATTAGCATGAGCGCTGCCTCCCTGAGCACCGAGTGATTAATCGCTCCTTCATCGCTTGCATAGTCAAGTGAAGTGAAAACATGAGACGAGTACTCTATGAAAGGCCATCAACCATCTGGACATCTGGGTGAGGCGAGGTTGGCCGGGCCTGAAATTGGCGATGCCTCACTGGTGCGGGGCGGACGTGGCAGGCGAAGTGGCTGGGCTGGGTGAGGGTGTCACCGGATGGACGATCGGCCGTAAGGTGGTGGTGGACCCAGGGGTCAGCACCACCGAGGATGAGTTCACGGGAAGGGGAGAAGCATCGGTGAGCCCCGGCTACCATATCCTGGGAGAGCAGGCCCGCGGAGGGGCGGCGGAGTATCTTGCGGTGCCTGCAAGCAACCTTCTTCCCATGCCCGAGAACTGGGGTTTTACCGAGGCGGCAGCTCCGCTCCTGGTGAGCCTTGCGGCATGGCGCATGCTCGTTCATCGAGCAGGGCTCAGAGCCGGAGAATCGGTTCTCATCGTGGGCGCAGGGGGCGGCGTCAATTCCATGGCCATCCAGATCGCAAAGCTGGCGGGTGCACGGGTCTATGTGGTCTGCGGCAACGAGGAAAAAGCAAATCGCGCCCGGGAACTCGGGGCTGACGTGGTCGTGGATCGGACCCGAGGAGACTGGGTGAAAGAGGTCTATAAGCTGACGAGCAAGCGCGGTGTTGACGTGGTGGTCGACAATGTGGGCCAGGCCACGCTCACGGGAAGCATGCAGGCTGTTGCAAGAGGCGGCAGGATCGTGATCATCGGCAACACGTCCGGACCTCAAGCGGAAATCGATATCCGTTACATCTTCGGGAAGCAGATCAGCCTGATCGGCAGCACCATGGGGAGCCACCAGGACTTTCGCGATGTGATGTCGCTCCTGTGGGCCGGAAAACTCAAACCGGTGATCGACCGGGTCATGCCGCTGAGCGAAGGCATTGAGGCCTACAGGATTATGGAGAGGGGCGAGCAGTTTGGAAAAATCGTCCTGATCCCTTAGCCGGTTGATGAAAAACACCCATCTGCGCGTTGCCCTCATCCCTCGTC
>JALOPA010000679.1 GCA_025454125.1 Thermodesulfobacteriota bacterium | reverse complement strand
GAGTTGATGAAGGCAGTGAGCGAGAAGAAGGCAGATGCGGCCCTTTTCTCCGCGGGGATTGCGGGATACGCGCTGAAGTCTGGCAAGTTCCTCCCGAGACCGCATGAAGATGTGGCGACGGTTGTAGAGTCCAGTGAGCGGGTCTAGCGTGGCATAAGCCTCCAGCGTATTTTCAGCCTGTCTTAGCTTCCGCGTAATCTGGCGCAGGAAAATGAAAGCAACCCCGTACACCACCAGCGTTATCACGGCAATAACGAGGATGGCAATGGTGACGATCTGCCGGATCTCTCGTCGATAACGCGACACATCGGTGTAGACCTCAAAGCAGCCAATGACCTCGCCGTCGTCGTCATAGATCGGCACGTACGTCTCGACGACATCCACCTCGATCATGCTCTCGCTTGCAAGATCTTGGGCCCGGTCTTTGCTGACGAGCTTTGCATCGCTCCTGCCGTTCAAAGCGTTGGCGAGCCGGCGATTGGTCAGGTCGCGTTCGCCTATGATCGCGCGATCCGTGCTGTAGATAATGCGGCCCTCCAGGGTGTACACCTTGATCTTGACTATGTCGAAGGCTTTCAGGAACTGACGGACGCGGCTGTCGAGCCGCTCAAGTTGGTCAGGCGGAATCTCCGACACCACCTTGCGACGGCCCCCATAGGTAGGCGTGAAAAAGATATCGCGCTCGCTTGAAGACAGTGCGGCGCTGATGTTCACAGAACGAGTCTCCGCAATGCGGATGAGGTAGTGGGAAACAACGCTCCAAACTCCGAATCCAGTAAACGCAAGAATGACCAGAGCCGAAGCCGCCGCAATGAAGGCAAGCGTGCGCCGTAGCGTGTGCGGCGCCTTCAAAGGTTCTGGAGCTTTGTCTTTTCGCAGGCTTCTTGGAGTGGCATTGTCTTCCATAATCTAAACTAATGCGCGGTATGATGATGCACAAGGGGGCAGCGATGCTGCGAATCACGTGCCTTCCTGTCATGGATTACCTTGAGGAACGATGAAAAGAGACTTTTCCCAAGAAATGGTGAAAATCAGGAAGTGTTTGTCCAAGCATCGAGGTGCTCATCGCAATGATCTCAAAAGGAATCGGCAGGAGTTGGGGGACGGACACTTGCCAAATGAGCGGCCATGCGGAGCGCTTCGATCATGGACTCGGGATTAGCCGGCCTTCACCGCAGTGGGGGGCAGGCTTACCACCTTAGGAATCCTTCGATTTGGCTACCCTGCTGTTCGCCCGAGCCTAACCCCTTGGCTCTCCCACGAGCATGGGAAAGGTGTTGGCGCCTTGAGGCATCATCGTGATCTTCGGATTTTTTGTGCCGCACTTCTCGTAAGCCAGCCTCAAGGCCTCGTCCATGGTGCTCACCGGAAGAACGCCAGCTTTTCTGGCGAGGGCCGCGTTTTCCGGGCGCGTGAGGAGAATCATGGTCCCTTTGCGAGCGTACTCAAGCTGCCGTACGGCCACCCAACCGGAGATCAGGAAATTGGCTCGAACCGCCTTTTCCATTTCCAAGGGAGTCGGGTAGCTGAACCAGTCAAAAAACTCCTTGGGCTCCGCGATGTCGGGGCATTCGCTCAAGGCGATGACCACGCCGCCCTGCTTCATGGCATAGACGGCGTTGTCGATGGTTTTCTGGGCCTGGTACAGATTGATGTCCTTGGGGTATCCGCCTGCCGTGGCAATGACGATGTCGGCCTGCTCCTCGATTTCCACCCCGAAGAGTTCATCGACCATTCGCGTGGCTTCGAGCCAGGCGGAGACCCAGTTGCCCGTAAAGATGCCCGTGATCTCACCGTCCAGATTGGGGACCACGTTGACGATGAAATCGGGCTTGGCAAAGGCCGCCACCTCCATCATGTCTTCGTGGGCGGGATTGCCCTTGGTCATCTTGTTGGCGGCAAGGGCGCTGGAGCCTGCCCCCACCTCTCTTTCCATGGCCCACAGGTGGCTCTGCTGGATCGTCTTCAAAGACGAGACGCCGGGCAAAATGCTTTTGCGGCCTCCGCCGTATCCCACCATGTAATGGTAGATCACGCCGCCCGTGAGGATCACCTTGTCGGCCTCCACCACCAGGCGGTTCAGGGATACCTCCGTGCCGCGGCTGGTCCTTCCCCGGTAAACCATGTTCTCCGTATCCCAGGCATTGTGGTTCACCACCCGAACCCTTCGGCAGACCCCTTCGCTGCAAAGCTCCATGAATTCATCCACGGTGTTCTGCCGGTGGGCCCCCACGGCGATGATGACGGTGACCTTGTCGTCGGAAACACCGGCTTCGTTCAAGTACTCGAGAAGAAGCGGCAGGGTGTCGGCATTCCTCTGCCACCCCCTGGTCACATCGCTCACGGTGACGGCGACCTTGTCCCCCGGCCGGATCAGTTCTTTGAGCGGCGGACTGTCAATGGGGTGGTCCAGGGCATGACGATAGGCTGCGGCTAGATCGGCCGGTGGTCTCCGGTCACGGCCCACAAGTTCATAAAGCAGTTGTGACTCGGGAATGGAGAAGCGGACTTCTCCTTTCCCGTATTTGAGCGTGAAGTGTTTCTCTTTCATTTCTCCCACTCTGCCGCCAGCTTCCCGGCCTCTCCCTCTGCCATGCGATACACGTGTTCTTCTCCAGGGAAGACTCCGCTGCGCACTTCTTTGACATAGGCGGCGAAAACCTTGCGGTACTCGTCGGCCACGTTCCCGTATTTCTTGACGAACTTCGGAGTGAAG
>JALOPA010000678.1 GCA_025454125.1 Thermodesulfobacteriota bacterium | reverse complement strand
CGTGGATTACGCGAACAAGAAAAGATGCTGCGGCGGGCCTGTGCTGGCCGTGGACGAGAAGACTTCCCTTGCCATTGCCAAGGAAAAGCTGGACGACATTCGCGAAGCCGGAGCCAACGCCATCAACCTGGTCTGCCCCTTCTGCTCGGTCATGTATGACAGCAACCAAAAGGGGATCGAGACGGCCTTCAGCGCCACCTACAATATCCCTGTCCTCTACCTCACCCAACTTCTCGGGCTGGCCATGGGGTTCGATCGGAAAGAACTTGGCCTCAACATGAACGTCGTCAAAACCAAAGACGCTCTGGCCAAGTACGCCGGAGGGGATTAGTTGAACTTAGCGACTTAGGGGCGCCCCCAAAGCCTCACTCTAGGGAAAGCGTTCATCAGAGGCCGCGCATGGATTCGGATCTGAGGAGGCGGGGGTCTTTCATGGCGGCCCGGATCGTTTGGAGCAGGCGCTCCTTGTCCCGGGGAAGGACGCCGCGAAGGGGCAGGTAGTTGGACGCATGGTTGGTGCGGAATACGACAGGCCCGGGCGCATCGATGTTCCTGAGCATCAGTTCGACCTCCTTCAGAACATCGACAGGGTCGGTGACCAGCTCGAATTCCCCCCGTATGATCATACTATCGAGAACTGTTCCCGGAACAACCATGAGGGTGAGGGCTGCGAAAAAGGATGGATTCATCTTCGTCGCCGCCTTTCCGGTGTTGACGGCGTGGTGTTGGGACAGCTTTTTCCCGCCGAGCCCTAAGATCACTGTGACCGATGTCTGAATGCCGGCCTTATTGGCTTTAACGACGGCCTCAATCTGGTCTTCGACGCTCACCCCCTTGTTGATCAGGTTCAGCACCTCCTGATCCCCGCTTTCGAGTCCCACGAAGACAAGGTTCAGGCCTGCCTTCCGAAGCTCCAGAAGTTCTTCATCCGTCTTTCTGAGGATATCTTCGCAGCAGGCGTAGCAGGCGACCTGCTTGAGGTTGGGAAATGTCTCATAGCACCTCCTCACTATCCTGAGCAACTCAGGTGTCTTGATGATCATGGCGTTCGAATCGAGGAGAAAAATCTTGTCAACGCCTTTGCCGTATTGACGGCCGCCGATTTCAATGTCCTCAAGGATCTCGTCCGTCGGCCTGATCCTGAACTTTTTTTCAGGGATCGTCCGGTTGAAGACCGTTGAATTGCAGAAGTAACATCGGCCCGCGGCGGCGGATGAGCAGCCCACGGTTGCCTGGACGAGGAGCGAGTAAGCCTCACTGGGCGGACGATACACCGGCTCTGCATAGTACATCTCTGATCTTCTGCCTTTCGCTTTCATCAAGAAACTCTCCCTCAGTCTTTCGGCTTCTTTCCCAACCCTTTGGGAAAACATGGTCCCAGTGTTCTACAGCCTCACATTCTCGGCTTGTATAGAGGCTTTAAGCCTCGTAATCTGAATTTCTTGTATAATACCTAAATTCCCAAAAACTGCCAAACATTGAAGCTACTGCCCGTTACTTTGGTTAGGTGCTCCGGCGGACATCATTTGAGTTCAAGGGTTGAAAGGGGAATGGGTTTTCGCGAAAGCATTTGACATGTATATTCCTGAGATATACGCTATGGCCATATGGAACAAGAATTTGGCGACTTCTCGGGTTTTCAGTGGGATCGGGGGAATATAGACAAGAACCTCGTGAAGCACAATGTCGAGAACTGGGAGTGTGAGCAAATTTTCTTCAATAAGCCGCTTCTTGTTCTGGATGACCCCAAGCACTCGTTCGCTGAAAAGCGGTTTGCGGCTTTTGGAAGGACCGATTCAGGCCGCCTGCTTTCTGTTGTCTTCACACAGAGGGGCAGTCTGATCAGAGTCATCTCGGCGAGGGACATGAACAGCAGGGAGAGAAGCTTTTATGAAGGAAGCGAATAGGAAGATACCGAATTTCAAGAATGAAGACGAAGAGAGGGAGTTTTGGGCTACCCATTCCGCTTTGGATTTCTTTGATGCAAGGAGCTTTAAGAAGGCTTCATTTCCCAACCTGAAACCCTCAATCAAATCCATCTCTATCCGTCTGCCCGAAGACCTGCTTGCGGAACTCAAGATCCTGGCAAACAAGAAGGATGTTCCGTATCAGAGTCTCGCGAAGGTCTTTCTTGCCAGGCAGATAGTCCTAGAACGGGAGTCATTGTCCCGCGGTTCTGGGAAACGCAGGGTAAAGGCGGCTGCGCGCTCGAAGTAACTGCCAGAGAGCTGCCTACCAAGGTTCTCTTATTTCTCCAAAGCGTATTCAGCGGCTTTGCGGGCGTGAAGGCTCGTGGTGTCGAAGAGAGGAACAGGCGAGTCTGAAGGTCCGACGAGCATGGAGATCTCCGTGCATCCGAGAATCACGCCTTGAGCGCCTTGATCGACCAATCGCTGGATGATCCGGCGATACTCGGCACGAGAGGCATCGCGCACCAATCCCATGCACAGCTCGTCATAAATGATCTTGTGCACAACCCTGCGATCGGCGTCATCAGGGATCAGCACATCAAGATGGTGCTGGTCATGGAGCCTGCCGCGATAAAATTCCTGCTCCATGGTAAAGCGGGTACCGAGCAGCCCGACCTTACGTATTCCGGCCTGCTTGATCGTCTCTGCCGTTGGATCGGCGATATGAAGAAGAGGAATGCTCACCGCCTTTTCGATTGCGTCGGCAACCTTGTGCATGGTGTTGGTGCAGAGGACGAGGAAGTCCGC
>JALOPA010000677.1 GCA_025454125.1 Thermodesulfobacteriota bacterium | reverse complement strand
GCGATCTCGGGTTTCAGCCTGAAATCGTGGTGCACGACCAGCTCCCCGTCGGCTGAAACCAGGACGTCGAGCTCGATCCCGTCAACACCGAGCTCGCAGCCCCTGGCAAAGGCGGCAAGGGTGTTTTCCGGCGCAAGACCCGCGGCGCCCCGGTGGCCGATGATCAAGGGTTTCATGTCAGCTCCTTTCGCAGCAGGGGTTTGTGCCGGAGAGGATGTGGCAATCCCCATGACCAGCCAAAACCCTGCAAAAACCATTTTCCAGTTCATTCAAAACCCTTCCGGAAATTCTGTGCCAATCTGCGAGCCGCCGGGGCAAGCAATCAGGTTGTTGGGACAAAGGGAGTTGTCACTTCTGAACCTTCAACAGTCGCTTCAGGCAGGCCAGAGATCCCCGGAAGCGAGCAGGCTGCAAAACTCCTGAAAGGGCAGGACCTCGATGCCATCCTGCGTTCGCAGTACCGGCCCGTGGGGGTAGACGATCAACCGCCGCTTGAGACCCTTCAGCTTCGCAGCGGCGCGCAGCCCCCGGCACCAATTTTCTGTAAAATCCCTCCCCGATTTGGCTTCAATAGCGACGGCGTGCCCCCCCTGTTCCAGCAGGAAATCGACCTCCGTGAGCGTACCGCCGGCAGGCGCCCAGTAATACATCGTGTCGCAGATTCCGCGATAATCCCGATAGGCCCTGATCGCCTGAGCGACCAGCCCCTCGAAAAGAGCGCCGCGCTCTTCGGGCACGACCGGCCCGGAGGAGCGCTTCATCGACCGTACGAGCCCGGGGTCGCACCAGTACCATTTGGGTAGCCTGCGCTCGCGCACCCGCAGCTTCGCCTCATAGGCCGGAAGACGAAAACACAATAGCGTCTCCTCAAGGATTTCCAGATAACCGGAAACCGTGGTCCGCGCTACGCCGGCATCGCGGGCGATCGTGCTGACATTGACAGTCTGACCGTGGAAGAGGGCGGCAACCGGCAGAAAACGGGCAAAGCCGGGCAGGTTCTTAACCAGGGCCTCGGCCTGGATTTCCTCTTTAAGATAGAACTGGGCATAGGCGGACAGCGTCTCGGTTTTCGATTCGGAGTCGAAGACGACCGGCAGCAGGCCATGCTGCAGGGCGGAATCTAGTGCAAACCCGGAGCCCAGCTCCTCCGGCACGAAGGGATGCATGGCGCGGTTGATGGCGCGTCCGGCCAGAAGGTTCACACCGGCACGCCTGAGCTTTCTGGAACTCGACCCGCACAAGACGAACCGCAGCCGTTTTTCCTCAATGAACCGATGGACCTCGTTCAGCAGCTGCGGCAGGCGTTGGATTTCGTCAACCACCACCCATCCGCCTGATTTAAGCCCTCTCATTTCATCGGCAAAAAGAGCCGGGCGGGCCAGCAGCTGCTGGTACTTTTCCTCGGAGAGCAGGTCGATCACATGGGCATTGCGGTAGGCCGACCGCAGCCAGGTGCTCTTTCCGGAGCCGCGGGGGCCTAACAGAAAGAAGCTCTGCTTGGGAGGGGTGAGAATGCGGTTGAATTCAGTTGTATGGTTTGCCGTCATTTTGCGCCGCTTTTTAACGGCATAGTATACAACCCAGTCGAGAGTGTCAAGTCTTCCCCGGTGGTATTCATTCAGGGGAGCAACGTTTCGGGATATTCAGGATCTGCCTAAAGCTCTTATCTGAAGCATGGAGCTGAGATGCTGATTATTTCTGTCCAGGAACTCGATCCAGTGGACCGTCAGGGTGACGGCGGTGAAATCCTCCTCCACTTTTCCCTTCAGAAGATAGGGCCGCATCTCGTTCAGCATGTGGCAGAACCGGTTGTACACTTTCGGAAACAAGACCGTCTCATAGATGCCCGTCGTGTCCTCGAAGGAGACGAACTTCATGGGGTCGCCGTCCTTTGTTTGCACGGTCTTGCCTGTGACCAGCCACCCGATGGTGGTGACATGCTCCCCCACGTGGAGATGAAGATCGCATGCCTTCACGTAATGCAATCCTCTTAATGTGTCTCTGTAACGGTCCAGAGGGTGGATGGAGAGGTAGAAGCCGAGAGTGTCGAGTTCGTGCTTGAGCATATTCCCGCTCCCCTTTATCCCCTCCCGCAAGGGGAGGGGGGATGAAACAGAATGGGAGGGGAGATGAGGTGGCAAGGGGGAGGGAGGAAGGGCGGATTTGAAGAGGTCAAGAGTGGAATGTGACGCCGGGGTGTCGAAGAAGCGCAGGGCCTTCCACAGAAGATCAGGCCGGGTTTCCCTATGGCTGATCGAATCAAAGCAACCTGATTTGATGAGAACACGCACATCCTGGAGATGAACGTGTCCTGAGGTGCGAAGGAGAAACTGGCCGAGGCCTGCAAAGAGGCCGTGTTTCGATCGTTCTCGGACAACAAAGTCCATCCCCTCCTTTGAAAGCTCCTTGAGTTGCATGAGCCCCACCCTGATTTCTCTCTCCTTTCCCGTGTACTTAATCTCGCTTTTGTTGATGTCCGGAGGCAGGATCGTGATCCCCATGCGCCTCGCTTCCGAGAGGTAGCCGAAGGTGGAGTAGTAGCCTCCGCCGTTGGAGATGACCGCTGCCATGAACTCGGCGGGATAGTGGGCCCTGAGATAAGCGGACTTGTAGGCCACCAGCGTGTAGCTGGCGGAGTGGGGCTTGCAGAAGCTGTAGCCTTCAAAGCCCATCATCATCTGCCACACCTCCTCGATCTTTTCCTGGTTCACCCCTCGTTCG
>JALOPA010000676.1 GCA_025454125.1 Thermodesulfobacteriota bacterium | reverse complement strand
GGATGCGGCTTTCACCTCGTAACCGGAACCCTTCAAGGTATCCACCACCACACTCAGATGCGCGCGATCATCGTCAATCACCAGGATGGCTGCCATAGTGTTCCCTTCCCCCATTCGACCGTGTGGAGACTTGTCCCTTTTTCCGTCCGTCCTTCTAGAGGTAATCGCCTCGTCGGAACTTCACGAGCGTGACATTGGCCAGGAGGCTCACGTCGCTCATCAACCGGGACAGGCTCTGATCCGAGCCCCCTTCCGAATCCGGCGCCGATTCCAGGGGCTTGGCCTCTCCCTCCATTTTCAGCACAAGCGGCTCCAATTCTCTTAACGTCTTTTGAGGATCGCCGAGAGCCCGCGCAAAATCGTCCAGAAGGTCGAGCACCCTCTCCCCCTGCTCAAGAAAAGCCGCCTTGGAGTCCGGCCCGATCGCCGAAGAGGCAGGATTCGTTTGCGAGACCTTAAGCTGAAGGACTTCACGAAACGAAGCATTATCCTCTATTTTTCCGTTCGGTGTCAACCGTTTCGGCCAAGAAGAACGGCCTACTCCCTTGATTTCCATCCCTTCACCTCCCCTGTCTTTTGCAATCCCTGACCCGGAAACCCCTTGAACAGGCTCGCCTCTTCCAGGCGGGAATTGCAATGACGCTTTTCCCGGGCCAATGGGTCCGGTCTAAGCGGCAAAAATTTTCTTCAGTTTCTCACTGACCGTCTCTGCCGTGAAGGGTTTCACGATGTAACTGCTCACCCCGGCTTTCACGGCTTCAAGGATGTTTTCCTTTTTGGCTTCGGCGGTCACCATGACAAAGGGGATGCCCTTGAGCTGCTCGTCGGATCGGACTTGGTTCAGGAGCTCGATGCCCGGCATTTCCGGCATGTTCCAGTCGCAGAGCACCAGATCGAATCTCTCATTCTTGAGTTCCTTCAGGGCCGCTTTGCCGTTGTCGGCCTCGCTGATGTTCTTGAATCCGATCTGTTTGAGAATGTTTTTCAAAATACGCCTCATGGTGGCGAAATCATCGACAATGAGCACTCTCATGTTGGTATCCACAGGCTGCCTCCCTCCTACAGTCGCGCCAGCAGTTTATCGATATCGGCCTGGTTAAGCCCCTCTCCCGGCCTTTGGGGCCCGCTCAGGTCCGAGAGCTTCTTTTCCACAGTGCTTGCCAGATCATCACCGGAAATTCCGGGGTTATTGGTCTTTTCCGTGAGTTTGAGGCCGAAAGACAAGAGCGTCTTTTTGATCCGCTCTTCCATGAGATTCACGAGGTCGATCGTGCGCTTGATCCTCTGCCCGGTGAGATCCTGAAAGCTCATCCTCTCAAAGGAATCGGCAATGAGGGAGAGACAGCGCTCCAGGCTTTGGTGCAGGGTCTCGATAAGCGCAGGGACGCTAGGGTCTGCTCCGCCGCCCGCCTGAGGCCCGGATCTTGCGGAGCGTTCGGCCAGCTTTCCCTTCAATCCCGCAAGGTCTCCAATAGCGTCCTCCGTAAGCCGCTGCATCAGCTCAAGGTTGTCCATGATCCGGTTGGCCGCTTGTTCCGTGGATTCAATGATCCCCTCGAGCTGGTCCGCGGCCTGAGGAATATAGGTGGTCCGGAGTTCGGTGATCTCGGGATGAATCTTCGACATGAAATCCCTTTTGAATTCCACGATGAGCGCGGCAAGCTCTTTCATTTCCTGGCGCATCTCCCGGGCCAGGTGTTTGAAAAAGGCCTCCCTTTCCTCCTCGGAGCCCTTCAGGGATTTCCGGTTCATAAATCGCAGAAGTCGTTCGATTTCCGGGGCCGAGAGCTTCCCTTCCACTAGGTTTTCGATGTCACTGATCAGACCCTTGTTCATTTTCCTCCTCTCACGTCAATGGCTATCGTCCGATATCAGTTCCAGCAGCGTCCGTGTCACTTGATCCAGGGGCACCACCTTCTCTGCAGCCCCAAGGCGGATGGCCTCCCGGGGCATCCCGAAAACGACGCAGCTCTTTTCGTCCTGGGCCACGGTCCTGGCGCCCGCCTCTTTCATCTTGAGAAGACCTGCAGCGCCGTCGGCGCCCATCCCGGTCAGGATCACCCCCACCGCGTTGGCTCCTGCGTGGGCGGCCACGGAGTGGAACAACACATCCACTGAGGGTCTTTGATGGTGCACCAGGGGCCCTTTCTTCACCTCTGCGCTGTATCTGGCACCGCTCCGTCTGAGCAGGAGGTGAAAATTTCCCGGGGCGATGAGCGCCGATCCACTCACGAGGGAGTCGCCGTCTTTGGCTTCTCGCACGGTGATGGCGCTCAGTTCATTCAGCCTCTCGGCAAAGGAGGTGGTGAACTGGGCGGGCATGTGTTGAACGACCAGCATCGCCGGAGCGTTGGGCGGCATCGCGGTGAGGACGGTTTTCAGCGCCTCCGTCCCCCCTGTGGAGGCCCCGATGGCGATGACCTTGGAGGTTGTCTTCGCCATGGGCTGCGCCGGCTTTCCCGGAGCCTCTTCCGAACCGCCCTTTCGGGCTTGCACCCGCACGCAGGCCACGGCCCTGACCTTGTCGGCGAGCTGAAGGCTCATGTCCCCCACCGAATAGGCCTCAGAGGGTTTCGACAGGACCTCCAGCGCCCCCAGGGAAAGAGCCTCCATAGCCAGTTTGCTTCCTCCCTTGGTGAGCGAACTGACGATGATCACCGGCAGGGGGTAGTAGACCATGAGCTTGCGCAGGAACGTGATGCCGTCCATCCGGGGCATCTCAAT
>JALOPA010000029.1 GCA_025454125.1 Thermodesulfobacteriota bacterium | reverse complement strand
ATATTTTGGCGCATGTCTTTGGAAACAAGAAGTCTGCCCAGATTGAAGGGGATGAGCTCCGACTTGGAGTCCTCGAAGCGGTATCGCTTGATCAGGGCATAGTCAAAATAGGTGTCCAGGTCCAGGCTCTGAATGTCGGGGATCACATTCAGGACCCGAAGACCCGTTTCATAGGCATATTCACCGGGCCGGATCACGTTGCCGTAAAGGTAAACCGCGTTGACCGAAGCAGGTTGAATGGAGAAGATCCGGATCAAGTCGCCGTCCATAAGAGGAATCGGCCTTTTCTGCTGAAGCTCATCGAAGGAGATGTCGAGGACGACCTGAACCCGGTTTTGGAAAGCCCGCTCGATCTGGATGCGCTGGTTGTAGGCCCTGGGTTTGAGCCCCCCGGCCAAATCGATTGCGTTTTGCAGGGTCCGGTCATCCTTCATTTCATAAATCGCAGGTCTCTTGACGTTGCCCGAAACAGCCACCATCGGGCCTGTCTGGGGGATGAAGATGCTGTCCCCGGGCATCAGGCGCATGTCCGCCGAGGTATCGCCCCTGAGGAGAAACGCATAAAGGTCGATGACCGTCACGGTCTTGCCGTGGCGCTTGAGCTCAACCTTGCGCAGAGACCCGAGCGCCGTGGGGCCACCGGAGGCGAGGAGGGCATTGGAAACGGTTGCCAGAGAACTCACGGTGTAAAGGCCAGGGCTTTTCACTTCACCGAGGACAAAAACCTGGATGGTCCGCAGCTTGCCCATGGAAACGTTCACGTTGACGCCGGTGATGGATTCGGCCTTGGCCCGGATCAATTCCTTGATCTCTCCGAAGGTCAGACCGGCCACGGTCAAAGGCCCCACCTTCGGGAAATTGATGACCCCTTCGTTGTCCACTTCGAGGGTGTAGAAGGCGTCGAGGCGGCCCCACATGAGGACCTTGACCTCGTCTCCAGGGCCGATGATGTAATCGTTGGATACAGGGATGGAGGTGATGGGGGCAAAGGTGGAAGGAGCGGAGCTGAACAGTTTGTGGCCGAAAATTTCAAGGCTCGGCGCTTCAGGAGAGGGGGTCTTCTTGAAGTAGTCGTCCCCCAGGGTAGCTGTTGCAGGTTTTTTCTCTTCAGGCTTCGATTCGGCAGGAGCTTTTTCGTCAGCTTTGGGTTTGGCCGACTCTTTGGTCACCTGCTCCAGCATTCTCTTGCCTGCCTCGATCTCCTGAGGCGTGAGGGTTCCCATGCCCGCCTTTTCCTGGAGCTGCTTGACCGCTTCAGGGCTGATCTGACCCCTCTCGACGGCCTTCATCCCTTCCTGAACCTGCTGAGGAGTGACTACTCCCTGATTGACCGCCTGCTGCGCAGCAGGGGGAATCGAGGGCGAGGCAGGAGACGCGTTTTGCTGGGAGAATGCGTGCAACGGAAAGAGAAACACAGCGGCGATCGTCAAGAAAAGGATTTGTTTTATCATGAAAACCTCGGGGCTAGATGCTGGATACTGGTCACTGGATGCTGGATACTAGATCCTGGATGCTGGGCACTGGATACTAGATCCTGGATACTGGATCCTTGTCGTCGGTCGCTGGATACTAGATCCTGGATGCTGGATACTGGATCCTGGTCGCCAGATGCTCCAAGAAACAGCGATCAATCCAAAAAAATGGACAAATTCAAAGATCCATTTTCAATATAAACAAGGGGATTGTAAACAGGAAAATGAAAGGACCTCTCGCAGAGGCGCAGAGAAACGCAGAGAGTCTGTTTTGACAGGATTTACAGGATTAGGGGGATTCTTATTCTTCCAAAGCAGAAAAGAAGAGGGCGGAAACAAGTTCCCGCCCTCCGAATGTGCAGAAAGTTTTGCTGAAGGTTTTGCTAATGGCCGGCTGTGTGGCCCGGCGTCGTTTCTCCTCCGCCTCCGCCACCTGCTGCGATTGCGACCGCTGCGATTGCTGCCACACCTGCTGCGATTCCAACGATTGCCGCTGTACTGAGACCTGCCGCTCCGCCTGCCCCGGCTGCTCCTGCACCGGCCGCCGCACCCGTTGTTCCCTGAGCACCCGCTCCGGCAGCCCCTGCCCCGCCGGCCGGCTGCTGCGGTTGTTGTGCGCTTGCATAGACAGGGACAAGGACGAGAGCGAATATCACAAGCAGAATAGTCATCCTGGCAGTCACTCGTTTTTTCATGGTGTTCCCCCTTGTCCGAGAATTTAAAATAAGAATACAGAAGTCAGTAGGCAGATTAAAGCCTAAAACCTCAGAATCAAGATCAAAACAAAGAAAACAGAATAAGAACTCCAAAAACCAGGATACAAGAGACAGAAGACAGCAGACTGAATAAAACGGATATAACGATAGTCGAAAAGGACTTGAATTGTCAACCCAAAATCGCTGATCGCAAGATAGTTTTTTTTCGCTAACAGCTCATCACGTTTCATTCACTTAATCTGTCGATACAGCTTAACATGTCGGAGACCCTTAATGATAATGTCATAAGACCTATTCAACGCTGTCTCCCCGGGTAACCTCTCATTCTATCTCTGGCAGGTTCCGCTAGCAGAATCATGCTATGCTGGATTCCGGCCTACGCCGGAATGACGGAAAAGGTCACTGCTTGATGTCCCTTAATTTGCCCTTGAATTTCCCGGGCATCAAATCACCAGCAATCTCGAAAAGAGTCCGCCAGTGATACGGCGTTTGTGCCGCATCCCTGGTCCATGGCGCGAAGGAGTAATTGTATGTGACCGGCGAATCCTGAGATAGGAAGATCCTGGCAGGAAGATTGATAAAAACCCCCTTGCTGTCGTAGTTCTGGCTATAACCCTGGAGATTGCTCGTATCCGTGAGACTCCACCACCCTCCGATGCTGATCCCTGTGTCGTATTCACGGGTGGCAGTGAAAAGCCACCCCACGTCGCCCGCCATGAACCTGCCGTACTGGGCCTGGAGAGTCACGTCCAACTTGGGCACTCGGAAGTAGGCGTTCGCGAGGATGTCGTAATAAGTGTAATCTTCGAGCGCCATGGTTGACCCAGGCTCTCTCTTTCGGGTCCAGTCTGCCATAAAACCAAGGGCCACGCTCCCGTCGCCGAAGAAATGCAGCACCTCCCCGCTCGCACCGGCGTACATGTACTCCAGATAGCCGAAGCTCACACGCCCGAAGGTGCGATCCGTGAACTGAACAGCCTGATCCATGAGCAGATTGGTGAAGGTGTATTGCGTCCCCAAGTATTTCCAGCTGTCTTCCCTGACCGTACCAGGAGGCGGGACGTTCGTGGAACTGATGTTCGAATAGAAGGGAACCTCGAACATTGCAAATGCCTCGCCTCCTGTCCAGGGATTCACGGTGCTCCAGGGCATGATCCCCACCATGAACTGGAAAAAGGCGGAAGGATCATTGAGGTAGGATTGGAATTCGGGCTTGACACCATAAGAGTAAAGGCGATCTTTGCCGCCGGCATGCGCTATGCCGGGATCGCTGATGTCCGGGGCTTCCTTTGTGGTTTCCACCTCCACGAGCCTTTCGAAAATGTCATCAGGCACCTCACCCATCAGGTAAGCTTCGAACACGGACGGTTTCACGGCAACCTTCAGTATGGGCATCCTTCTCTTTTCCAGAATAGCCACGAGCTTTTTCGTGTCCGAAGGAGCATGAAGAAGCAGGATGCGAAGCACTCTTCCCACGGCTTTCTGGTTGGATAGGTATTTGTTGTTCGCAAACTCGGCTGTGAGATTCCCTCCATCCGCAAAAACCGAGACATCCGTGAAACCCGCTTCGTGAATGGCGGCGTGGATCTTTTCAACCATCTCTCTTGGATTTCTCTCCTGAAAAGGCCGCCTGTCCACATCCACAAGAGGTGCGGGATCTGCTCTTTGAGGGAGGACGGGCTGTCCAAGGCCTGTCTGAAAGTTCAAAGAGACACCAAAGGTGTCCCCGCGCTGGTAGGAAATGCCGAGGTCAAGGACTGGGAGAAGTCTGTATCTCAACCCGAAATTGACAGGCCATTCCGCGCCTTCAGGGACTCCTCTAACCGCCCTTTTGTCGTTTTCGTACATAATAGGATTGTATTCGGCCATGAACTGAAGACGAGGGTGGAGGGCCACTTCAATTCCTCCGAAAATTCCGTCAAGACGCCCGTTTCCATAGCCAAACGTGAAATCGAAAGGAAAAATCTGACGGCTCAAGACAATGTACTGTGCTTCAAATTGCTGTGTCCCATAGAAATCATTGTACCCAAGCGCAACAGCGGGCAGCCACTTTGATTCAGGAATAAATTGGTACTTGATGTCAAAAGCTTTGTCTTTCTCGGTCGATTGCCCTGGAAAGCCTGGATCGATATTCGTAGTTTGCGTGAGTCTGCCCGTAAGTTCCAGGCCGGGAAAAATCCCCATGCCACCCCCATACCACCGGAAAGGAAGGGCCTGGGCGGCGCCGATCCTTATCACACCGTCATCCAGCACCCGTGCCGTGGGGATTTCCATGAGCCCTGTGCCCAGCCAGTTTGCGGACCTGTCGAAAGGGTAATCCCGGGGATAAGCCGATGATGCGAGAAATAAGGTAAGAAGGAGAAAAGAAAGGATGAGAATGCGGGCGATTTTCCTTTGAGCTAAAAGCAAAAGGCATACCTTGGGGAACGTCATTGGTCAATGGTCAGTGGTCCGTTGAAAAGCCCTTAAGATCCAAGAAACACACCCATGCCGACACCGGCCTCATACCTGGTACGGGGGAATCCAGCCCCTTTCTCTGGATTCCGGCTTCCGCCGGAATGACGGCGATCGCAGCAGGTTGCTGAAAAAAGTGACAAGTGACGAGTCACGAGTGACAAGTGCAATCTCCAGCGCATTACTCGTCAATCGGTACTCTTTCCTGGCGCCTTGACACAAGTGACACGGCGTTGCTAAAAGGTAGTCAAGGCTTTATCAAACATGCAGGGGCAAGTCAACCAAGAGGAAGAAGTTATCAGTTATCGGTTATCAGCAAATCGGATCGGTGAAGACGCGAGAGCTGGAATTCCGGGATGCTGGAATTCTGGAATGCTGGAATACTGGAATGCTGGAATACTGGAAGAGAAGCAAGAGGAGCGCGGAGCTGAAGACCGCACCGCTCGAGGAGCGTCTCGCTGACGCGAGACTCGAGGCAAAACCAACCCCTCACCACGAAAGCACGAAAGGGGGAAAACACGAAGGAAAAACTCTATTGGCTGTTTTTCGCGCTTTCCAAATTTCGTGCTTTCGTGATTGGTTCTTCCGTGGCTTTTGAGTTCTGAATTCGAGGCAAAACTTGAGGGCGGATTAGAGGTTGAAAGCCAAAATTAAAATTATCGCTTTGATTTTCGCTTTGGCTCTCGCATTCCTCAGCAGCGGGTGTGCGACAGACAAGGTGGCCCTGGATTTGACGAACTACCTCAATCAGGGTGTTCTCAACATTGCCGAACTCGAAGAGAAGTCCCTTGCCCACTATGCTTCTGTGACCGGCACCAATTACAAGAATGACCAAACCACCTATGAAGCCCTCCGCGACTACGTGATTCCTTTGTACAAGCGATTCATTCGCGGGCTGAGAGCTCTTCAGCCCGAGACTCAAGAGGTGAGAGACCTGAACAGGATTTACATTGACGGCGCTGATTCCCTCCTGGAGGGGTTCAAGCTGATCCTGCTTGCCATTGAAACCCAGGACAGTTCTCTCATCCGACCTGCCAACGACTACCTCGAGAAGGGCCGGCTCGAAAATGAGAGGTGGAGGAAAGAACTGATCGCCCTCGCAGGCAAGCACGACGTCAAGCCGCAGGCAAAAGGGGAAGGGGGAAGCCGGGTCTTGGACATCTTGCTGGGGGCACCCTAAAGAGATTGAGGAGCACTGCGTTTGAGGAGCGTCCTTACGGACTTGAGGAGCGCCTCGCTTGAGGCAAAAGCGACACCTAACGCCTATCACGAAAGCACGAAAGAGGGAAAACACGAAAGAATAGTCATGATAGGGTTTTTTCGTGCCTTCCAAATTTCGTGCTTTCGTGGTTAGATTTTCTTTTGCTGATCGCTGACAGCCCTTCGACCTTGCTCAGGGGCTTGAGGAGCGCTACGCTTGAGGAGCGTCTCGCTGACGCGAGACTTGAGACAAAAGCGTAAGAGAGACTGAATTGAAAACCTTATCTCTCGCAGCCGCCTACGCTAATAAGCTACGGTGGGCCAAGGAGGCGCAGAGAAACGCAAAGAGAAAACCGTTTCCTTTTCTTAAAACCCCAACAAACCTCTTCCTCCTCTGCGGCTTGAGCGACCCGAAGGGGAGCGGGCGAGAGACTAAAGGCGTGAGGATGTGAATGACGAAGGGGCCTAAATTCCTTTTTGTGTGTCAGAGCTGCGGGCACCAGACCCCCAAGTGGCTGGGACGGTGTCCGGAGTGCGGCCAATGGAATTCCTTTGTGGAAGAGGTCACACAAAAAGGCACGAAAGGCCTCCCCTCCTTTGTGATGGGGCAGCCTCAGCCCATCGACTCCATATCCCTCGACCCGGAGTTGCGGCTCAAAACCGGACTCCCGGAATTCGACCGAACCCTGGGAGGCGGGGTCGTGCCCGGCTCCATGGTCCTCATCGGCGGCGATCCGGGCATCGGGAAGTCCACTCTCCTTCTCCAGGTCGTGGCCAGGCTCTCGAAATACGGCAACAGAGCGCTCTACCTCTCCGGCGAGGAGTCCCCTCAACAGATCAAGATAAGAGCCGAGCGGCTTTCCATCCGTGCGGAAAACCTTTTCCTCCTCACAGGAACCTGCATCGAACACCTCTTCGAAAGAATGGACGAGGTTCAGCCCAATCTCCTGGTCGTGGATTCCATTCAGACGGTTTACACCGAGACTTTGCCCTCGGCGCCGGGCAGTGTGGGCCAGGTGAGAGAGGTGTCCACCCGGCTTCTCAACTGGGCCAAGAAGACGGGGATCCCCACGTTTCTGATCGGACACGTGACCAAGGATGGGGCCATTGCAGGACCCAAGGTGCTTGAACACCTGGTGGACACGGTCCTTTATTTCGAAGGCGACACCTCCCACGCCTTCAGGATTCTGAGGGCGGTCAAGAACCGCTACGGCTCCACCAACGAGATCGGCGTGTTTGAGATGAAGGACTCGGGACTCGAAGAGGTGGGCAACCCTTCGCGCATTTTCCTGGAAGAGCGGCCTCAAGGCGCTTCGGGCTCCGTCGTCATCCCCTGCCTCGAAGGCACAAGGCCTCTCCTTCTCGAAATCCAGGCCCTTGTAGGGCCCAGCCCCTTTGGCATGCCGCGCAGGACAGCGATCGGTGTGGACCACAACCGGATTTCCCTCCTCGTCGCCGTTCTGGGCAAACGGATGGGGATCGAGATGGGCGATCAGGACATCTTCGTGAACGTGGCCGGCGGCATGAAGGTGGATGAGCCGGCTGCGGATCTCGGCATTGTTTCTGCCATGATCTCCAGTTTTCTGGACCGGCCTGTGGACAAGAACCTGGTCGTTTTCGGCGAAGTCGGGCTTGCCGGGGAAATTCGGGCAGTGAGCCAGCCGGAGGTTCGAATCAAAGAGGCCAAGAAACTTGGCTTCAGCCGATGTGTGCTTCCTAAAGGAAACCTGGAAGCGTGCTCGCGGATCGAAAATGTAGCGCTCGTCCCCGTCGATTCCGTCATGCAGTTAATGGAAGTCCTGTTCTAAGAGAGCGCCTCCCAAGAGGGGGCTTGAGGACCGGCCTGACGGCCTTGAGGAGCGCTTCGCTTGAGGAGCGTCTCGCTAACGCGAGGCTTGAGGCAAGAACGGAAAAGATGAAGACGCGCCCCGCAGGAGCGGGACTCAAGGAGCACTGCGTTCGAGGAGCGTTCCGCAGGAGCGGAACTTGAAGAGAGTCTCGCAGAAGCGAGACTTACGGCAAAACAGAAAAAAAAGAGATGAAGAAAGGGATGGGGAGGAAAACATGGAACAGAATGGAAAGGTCAGGTTCGTTTTCCCCTTTGAGAAATTGGAAGTGTGGCAGTCAGCCTTAGATCTTGCAGATTTTATCTTCCAGCTCTTGGAAACTTTTCCTCCAAACAAACACTTTAGAATTATCAGCCAGATGGAGGCCGCCGTAACCGGGATTTCTCAAAATATCGCCGAGGGAAAAGGCCGTCAGTACAAGAAGGAGTTTTTACAATTTCTGTTTATCGCAGAAGGAAGTCTTTTTGAGACGCTGACCTTGACTGAGGTCATGAGGCGAAGAAATCTCATTTCAGATGCTGATGCCATGGAAATCAGGGAAAGATCTGAAGTCATTGACCGTAAATTGCATGGCCTGATCAATTCTATCAGAGGTCGAAATTAGCGTTTTTGCGTTTCTGCCTCGAGCGTAGCGCTCCTTAAGTCCCGCCCTTGCGGGACGCTCCTCAAGGCCTTCAGGCCGCTCCTCGAACGCAGTGCTCCTCAAGCGCAGCGGTCCCCTCTATTCCCTCCATTTCACGAATTCTTCGAGGGGGGCTCGTTCGGTTCGGACCTTGTTGACGCCGGAGGAGGGGTCCTTGTAGCCCACGGCAATCCCGATCACGACCTCTTTCTCGTCAGAAAGGTTCAACTGCTCCCGGATGTCCTCGTCAAAGGCCGTGATGAGTCCGATCGGGCATGTGGCAAGTCCCATGGCATGGGCCGCGAGCACAAGGTAGCCCACGATGATGCCTGTGTCCGTGAGCCTGGCGCTCGAAAAAATCCTGTCGATCACGAGGATGATCGCAGTGGGCGCGCCGTAGAAATTGCAGCTTCCCTCATTGATGAAGTCCTGAAAGGGCTTCCCCTCGGGCAACTGGGGAACCATGTCTCTGAGGAGTCCTCTCTGCCTCTCAACAAAATGCTCGGGCAAGGGCTTCTTTGAGCCGGGCCCGCAGGAGATGTTCCTCTCCCGCATGCGCTTCACCAGGACCCGGCTCAGCCTCTTCCTCTCTTCTCCGGACACCACGACCAGTTCCCACGGCTGGATGTTAATGGCCGAAGGGGCCTGGGATGCATAGGAGATGAGTTTCTCCAGGGCCTCCTTGTCCACGGGCTTATCCAGGAACGCCCGGGTGCTTCTTCTTTCCCGAATGGCCTGCAGCACGTCCATTGCCTCACCTCACTGTCACGGATCTTCAGTCATTCTATGGACAGCTACGCCTCTGTTCAATGGAAAAATTGAAGAACGAGCGCCCCAAAGGGCTTGAGGAGCGCTACGCTTGAGGCAAGAACGGAAGAATGTGAACCCCAGAAGAGGGATACTGGATTCTAGATGCTTGATACTCGACAAGACCTTGAAAAGAGGGGGAGTAAAAACACGAAAGGGGGAAAGCGCGAAGGAAAACCTCTATTGGCTTTTTTTCGTGC
>JALOPA010000028.1 GCA_025454125.1 Thermodesulfobacteriota bacterium | reverse complement strand
TCGCCGGTTGCTTTTTCCGGTTGTAGAGGACCACGTTGGAAGGCGCGGACCGGACAGCCGCTTCCACAAGAAAGGAAGGGATCTCCACGACGTTCTTGTCTTTGACTCTGGCGCCGGCCCCGGCCAGGAGGTCCACGGCCTTGCTCAGATTGACCCTCACCCCCACCTCGTCCAGAACTCTCAGGGCCGACTGATAGATCCTCAGGATCTGAGCCTCGTCGAGAAGTCTGAAGTGGGGTGCACACCGGTTGTTCAAGCCTGTCTCCATATCCACCTCGCACGATTGTCGTTTAACAAGCCCGGCCATCCTATCCCAAGGCAGGCGCAGAGTCAAGAATGACGGCTTCGTAAGAAGTCGTCACCCCGGTGAACCCGCCTGAGGCGGACAAGAACCGGGGTCCAGATATTCTGTAAGTGTTCGAAGAACCTGGATTCCGGCTTTCGCCGGAATGACGCAAAAGACGGTTTTGCGACTTTTTGCGAGCGCATCAAGAATGGGAAGGGAAGGTGAGGGTTTCAAAGATTGCTTGACATCTATACATACATAAAATATATGACTGATATATTTCATATATGAAAGCAAAACCGAAAAATCGCCGATCGAAAGCCTACGACGAGCTGAAGAAGCGGATCATCTTCGGCAGGTACAAGCCCGGCTCCACTTTGCACGAAAAGAAGATCTGCCAGGAGTTCCGCATCAGCCGGACGCCTTATCGGGAGGCCCTCATGAGGCTCGAAGCGGAAGGCCTGGTGGTGATCAAGCCCAAGACCGGAGTGGTGGTGCCGCCCATCGATCTCAATTCGCTGAAGGACGTCTTCGAAATGAGGACGGTCCTGGAGGCGGTCGCTGCAAGGATGGCCTTCAAACGGATCCAGCCCGACCAGATGGAAGCCCTGAAGACGGTGGCTCACCGGATAAAAGCCCTTTCCCCAAAAAGCGAGATCTTCTCCTATTTGGAACTGGACGCCCAGTTCCACAGCATCATCCAGAACGCCCAGGGAAACCAGGTGCTCAAAGAGAACCTCGCCACCCTCTACAACCAGTGCATGCGCCTGTGGAACTCCATCGAGGATCAGGAACTGATCAAAAAACTTATTATTTCATCGGTCCGCGACATCAGCAAGATCTACGATGCTTTTGTCGCCGGGGACGTGGCCGAAGTCGAGAGAGGCGTTAAACAGCATTTCGCAACCTACCTGCACACCCTCATTGCCCACCTGATCGGAGGATTTGGAGATGAGTTTGTACCGAGTCAAGAATAGGAAACAGTGCTGGTACGGAGAGTCCATCGGCATCCTGATCCTGAACGCCAACTACCCCTGTGTGCCTGGAAACGTGGGAAATGCGTCCTCCTTTCCTTTCCCGGTGAGGTACAAGGTGGTCAAGGAGGCCTCCATCGAGCGGCTGCTGACCCGGAGAGATAAAACCCTGCTGAAGCCTTTTGTCGACGCGGCTCTCGAACTCCAGGAAGAGGGCGTCAAAGGGATCACCGGAGCCTGCGGGTTCATGGCGCTTTTCCAGAGGGAGGTTGCAGAAGCCCTCCATGTGCCCGTGTTCCTGTCCAGCTTGCTTCAGATTCCCTTCATTTATCAGACCCTGCGCAGAAACCGGAAGATCGGGATCGTGACGGCCGACTCCGCCTCACTGACGGCCGAGCATTTCAAGGCAGTGGGCGTGAGTCCGGAGATCCCCCTGGTCATCGCGGGAATGGAAAAGCAGAAGGAATTCAGCGAAGCGGTTCTGAAGGAAAAGGGCACGCTCGATTCCCGGCTCATCGAGAAGGAAGCGGTGGCCGTGGCCAAGAAGATGGTGAAGAAGAACCCGGAGATCGGCGCCCTTCTTCTGGAGTGCAGCGATCTTCCGCCCTACGGGTATGCGATCCAGAAAGAGCTCCAATTGCCCGTGTTCGACTTCTTCACCCTGATCCACTCCATGCACACAGCGCTGGTGAAAAAGGAATTTCACGGCTTTATGTGAGGGGAACGATCCGATGTTCATCGATGTCCTCATCGTCGGGATCATGGTCGGGGCGATCTACACCCTGGTCACCATCGGGTACAGCATGGTGTACGGCATGCTGAAGCTCATGAACTTCGCCCACGGGGATGTCTACATTTTCGGGACGCTTCTCTGCTACACGCTCCTGTCCAAGGCCCATCTCCACCCGCTGGTGGGCATCCTGATCGCAGCCCTGGCCGGCGGCGTCCTGGCCTCCCTGGTGGAGTTCTTCGCCTACCGCAGGCTGCGAGCGGCCCAGCACCGCATGATTTCCATGATCACCGCTTTGGGCGCAGCCTACGTGATTCAGAACTCCTCGGAGCTGAGGTGGGGGAGCCAGGTTCTGCCTTTCCCCTCCCTCTTCCCCTCTCAAATCGTCACGGTCCTGGGATATCAGATTTCCATCACTCCGATCCTCACGCTCGCCATCGCCGTTTTCTTCATCGTGGCGTTCAACCTGTTCCTGAATCATCATAAAATGGGAAAGGCGATTCTCTGTGTGTCCCAGGACATCTCCACGTCGAGCCTCATGGGCATTCCCATCAACCGGATCATCTCCATGGTCTACTTTCTCGGGGGCATGATGGGGGTGCTGGGCGGCATCCTCTACTCGGCCTCCTACAACGCCATATCGCTCGGCATGGGATTTCGGGGGACGATTGTGGCGTTCACGGCCGCGGTGATCGGCGGGATCGGCAGCATGAGCGGCACTCTGATCGGAGGGATGATTCTGGGCATTTCAGAGAACATCATCAGTGTGTACGTGTCCAGCGCCTACAGGGATTCGATCATGTTTCTCATCCTGATCGTCATCCTTCTGATCAAACCCACGGGCATCATGGGCAAGGTGGAGCAGGAGAAACTGTGAGCAGAGGTCAAGGGCGGACATGGCGTTAAGCACCAACAGAGGACGGCTTCTTGTGTATGCGGGAATCTTCGTCAGCGCCGCGGTGCTGCCCTTTGTGGTGAGCGACCCCTATTTCATCGGCATCGTCAATTTCATCATCACCTACTCCATTCTCTGTCTGGGGCTCAACCTGATTCTCGGGTACACGGGACTCCTGTCCCTGGGCCACGCCGCCTTTTACGGAATCGGGGCCTACACCACGGCGATTCTCATGACCCGGCACGGGTTCTCTTTTGTGCCCGCCCTGATCCTCTCCGGAGCGTTCGCCCTCTTCTTCGGTTTTCTTCTGGGGCTGCCCACGCGCAAGGTGAGGGGCGACTACTACTGCCTGCTCACCATCGCGTTCGGCGAGATCTTCAGGCTCGTGACCCAGGCCTGGATCGGGTTCACGGGCGGGGCCATGGGCATCGTGGGGATTCCCGTCCCCGAGGTGATGGGCTGGAAGATCCAGTCGGAGATCGACTTCTATTTCCTGGGGCTGGCGCTTCTGGCGTTCACCTACGGAACGCTCAGTCTCCTGACCCGATCCAAGTTCGGCCGCGCCTTTGTGGCGATCCGGGAGGATGAACTCGCCGCATCGGTGATGGGCATCAACACGCCCATGTACAAGATCCTGACCTTCTCCATCGGGTCTCTGTACGCGGGGCTGGCCGGCAGTTACCTGGCCGTGTACCAGACGACGGTCACGCCCTCCAACTTCAGGCTCGAGGAATCCTGCCTCATGATCATCATGGTGATCGTGGGGGGCATGGGCAGTCTCGCAGCCACCTTTCTGGGGGTGACGGTGATGGCGGTGGCCATCGAGTTCTTCCGGCCTCTCCCCGAGTACCGGCTTCTCATCATCGGCATGATCATGATTCTCGTGCTCCTCTTCAGACCCCAGGGGCTCCTCGGGGCTTCGGCGTTCAAGGACTAGGGCGGCCAATGGCTCTCTTGGAAACAGACAGGGTGTGGAAAAAATTCGGCGGGGTTACCGCGGTTCAGGACATAGCCCTTTCCATTGAAAAGGGGGAAATTCTCGGGATGATCGGGCCGAACGGCTCGGGGAAAACATCCTTCATCAATCTGCTGTCCGGTATCTATCGACCTGACAAAGGACGCATCCTTTTCGCGGGAGATGATATCACCGAACTGCCGGCTCACCTCATCACGAAGAAAGGGATTGCCCGGACCTTCCAGAACCTGAGGGTCTTCCCCAACATCTCAGTGCTCGACAACCTCCTGATCGGAAGACACTGCAGGGTGAACAACTCCCTGGCCAATATCTATCTCAACCCCTTGGTGTCGCGAAAGAGGGAGAAAGAAGCCGAAGAGCGCGTCATTGAACTGCTCGAATGGGTCCATCTGGGAGACAGGAGAAAAGAGCTGGCCAAAAACCTTCCCTATGGGGAGCAGCGGCTTCTCGAGATCTGCCGCGCCCTGGCCTCCGAGCCCCTGCTGCTGCTCCTGGATGAACCCTGTGCAGGGATGAACCCCATAGAAATGGACACCCTCGCCGCCTTTTTGAAGGACCTGAGGGGGCGAGGGACCACGCTCTTCATCATCGAACACAACATGCGTTTTATCATGTCCATTGCCGAGCGCATTGTCGTGCTGGATGCAGGGGCAAAATTCAGAGAGGGAACGCCCGGGCAGATCCAGAAGGACAAAGAGGTGCAGAGAATCTACCTGGGGGAAGAGGAAGAGGCGTGATGTTTACCGTGGAAGGGCTTCATGCCCAATACGGAAAAATCAGGGTGCTCCACGATGTGTCTCTGGAAGTGAAAGAGGGGGAGATCGTGGCCCTCCTCGGAGCAAACGGCGCGGGAAAGAGCACTTTTCTGAAAACCGTTTCCGGCCTGGTTCGCGCCACAAAAGGGACGGTTGTTTTCATGGGAAAGCGGATCGAGAATCTCGCACCGGAGAAGATCGCAAAGGCGGGCCTTTCCCATGTGCCGGAAGGAAGGAAAGTGTTTTCCCAGGCCACGGTGTTGACCAACCTGGAGATGGGCGCGTTTAATCGGACGGACAAAACCGAAATAAAAAGAGATATGGAGAAATACCTGGGGGTCTTTCCGGTTCTGGGCTCTCGCCGAACCCAAAAGGCAGGGACCCTCAGCGGCGGGGAACAGCAGATGCTGGCCATTGCCAGGGGGCTGATGGCCAGGCCCAGGTTTTTGCTCCTCGATGAACCGTCCATGGGGCTTGCCCCTTTCCTGGTCAACGAGATTTTCAAAATCATCAAGGAACTCCACCAGGAAAACATCTCCATCCTCCTGGTGGAACAAAATGTGAAAAAGGCGCTCAAGATCACCCAGCGCGCTTACGTGATGGAACTGGGGAGGATCCCCTACCAAGGGACCTCGGAAGAGCTTTTGAAATCGGATGTGATCCGAAAAAGCTATCTAGGAGAATCGTAGAACAAAATTCTTGACGGGCCTCCGGGAAAGGAGGGCATGGAGGCTGGGACACGGGTTCTGGTGATCTGTTCTTTTCTCTCAATGAACGCTACGAAATGGAGGAATGAAATGGGCAAGAAAGTGCTGGTGATTGTGACGGCGGTGTTCGTGATCTTCTCCCTGGCTGTGGTCGCTTCAGCCGGGGATGGAATCGACAAGAACAAGAAGATGATCAAACTTTCAGGCTTTGATTCGGTCACAGGAAAGTACGGGGACTATGGAACAGGAAACAAGAGAGGGCAGGAAGTGGCCATTGACGAAATCAACAGCAAGGGCGGAATCGCCGCAGGACCGCTCAAGGGCTACAAACTCGCTCTGACCTTCGAGGACGACCGGGGGGACCCCAAAGAGGCGGCCAACATTGCGAAGAAACTCTCCTCAGGCGATTATCTTGCAGTCCTGGGACCGACCATGAGCTCCTGCGCCCTGGCGGCGACTCCTGTGTTCAATCGCAACGGCGTTCCCAATATCATCACCTACGCCCAGGCGATCACCATTACGGAACAGGGGTTCAACAACATCGCACGGCTCACCTACACGACCAAGAGCGTCGCCGTCCACATGGCGGAAAAGGTGAAGGAGGAGTTCAAGAAAAAAACGGTTTCCATCATCAGCGAAAACCAGGATTACGGGCAGCAGCTGCTGAAGAGCTTCAAAGAAAGAGCGAAGGAACTGGGAATCGAGGTCCTGACGGAAAGCGTAGTGGTTCCGGGCCAGGACGTGGATTTCAAGTCGGTCCTGCTGCAGGCCAAGGCCAAGAACCCTGATATGCTGCTCATCTTGGTCACCTACAATGAGGGAGGGTTGCTCCTCAAACAGTGCCGGCAAATGGGCTGGAACGTGCCCATCCATGGACCGAATGGTCTGACGGAAGCCAAGTTCTTCGAGCTGGCCGGTGAGCTCGGCGAGTTTTACATCGTCCTGTCTCCAACGCTCGATGTGAACCGGCCGGATGCGAAAAATCTGCTGACCCTGTGGAACAAGAAATACGAGGGTCTTCCGCCCATGGCCGCCATTTACGGTTACGACGCTGTGACCGTGGCCCGGGCAGTGATCGAGGCCGGCGGAGTTGACCGAAAGTCCTTTGTGAAAAAACTGAAAGAGGTAAAAGTGAATGGAATCGGGACGCCGGTCTACGAGTTCGACCAGACCGGTGAAGTGAAAAGGCCGGCTCTGATCACCATGACCGGCGCGCAGTTCGTCAAAGAGAACTTGAAGTAGAAAGAACACCAATGGGAAACCCAATCCCCCCATGGAGACTGTCCGAGAACATCTCCATGTAGGATATCGGACGAAACCGGGCAGGGCACTGCTCTTGGGAATGTCATTCCCGCGAAGGCGGGAATCTAGTCCTTCCTTGGTTTTCTGGACTCCCGCCTTCGCGGGAGTGACGATCGAGAGGCTTTGGCCTTTGCCCGGTTGACAAAATACGCCAGTTGTCGGACAGGGTCATGAGGGGATTTTAGATGAGTCAGCATAATGAATCTGAAGGGACGGTAGCATGGCAGGAAAAGAAAAGTACGATGTGATCCTTGTGGGTGGCGGCATCATGGGATCCGCCACCGCTTATTATTTGACGAAAATGGACCCAAAGCTCAAAGTGGCTGTGGTGGAGAGGGATCCGACCTATGAAAGGGCTTCCTCAACGCTTTCCATGGCCAACATCCGGATCCAGTTCAGCCTCAAGCAGAATGTCCAGGTCTCCCAGTACGCCTTTGAGGTCCTCGATCGGTTCGAAGACGAGATGGCGGTGGATGACGAAAAGCCCAACATCGCTTTTCACCGGGAGGGGAATCTCTTCCTGGTGGACGAAAAGGGCCATGCTGTTGCCAAGAAAGCGCTGGATATGCAGAAGGCTCTGGGCTGCCCGGTGGACTGGTGGTCCCTTCGAGAGATCAAGGAACACTACCCTCTCTACGATGCTTCCCCTTTTTTGGGAGGCACCTTCGGCCCCAAGGACGGCCACCTCGACGCTTACGCCGTGCTCATGGGTTACAAAGCCAAGGCGCGGTCTCAGGGTGCGCAGTACGTTAAAGACGAAGTGACTCAGGTGCTGGCCAAAGGCAAAGAAGTCGAAGGCGTTCGGCTGGCATCCGGAGCAGATGTTTCCTCCAAGATTGTCGTCAATTGCGCCGGAGCGTGGGCCAGCCTCGTGGCAGACACGGTGGGCGTCCAAATACCGGTGCAGCCCGTGAAGCGACAGGTCTATGCGCTGGACACGGCGGTCAAGCCTCAAGGGCCGCTTCCTCTCACGATTCTCCCCTCAGGCCTCTACTTCAGGACGGAGACGGGAAACCTTATCCTGCTCGGGTGGTCCCTGGAAGACGATCCGGTGGGTTTTGATTTCAGTTGGGATAAGCAGCGGTTCACCGATCGGATCTGGCCGTCGCTTGCCGAGTTCGTCCCTGCCTTTGACACGCTCAAAGTCGTGAGAGGGTGGGCCGGCCTTTACGCCGTCAACACTCTGGACAGCAACGCCATCCTCGGCGAGTGGCCTGAGCTGAAAGGCTTTTACCTTGCCAATGGTTTTTCCGGCCACGGACTCCAGCAGGGGCCGGCTGTAGGGCGCTACATCTCCGAATTGATCCTGGGCCTCAAGCCTAGCCTGGATTTGACGATTTTCAACCCTCAAAGAATCCTGGAAAACAAACCGCTGAGCGAAGGGGGAATCGTCTAGCAGGTGTTTTTCATCAAACCGCTGGCTGCCGCTGGAGAACGCATGGTAAGGTTCCTTTGCCTCGTAACCCTTTTTTTGGTATTTTCCCAGCCATTGCCCCTCTGTGCGATTTCTCCCAAACAGCCGGAGCACCCAGGACCATTGAACGTGACGACCATCGAGATTCCTGACCTCAAAGACGAACAGCGCGCGGGTCGCCGTGTCCCCATTAAGGTTCACGTTTCCGAACAGCAGGGGAAGTGCCCTGTTGTTGTTCTCTCGCATGGAGGGGGAGGAAACTGGGATGCGAATTTTGCCCAGGCCGACCATCTGGCCAGTCATGGGTATGCCGTGCTCTGCCTGGAACATGTAGGCAGCAACACGGAACGGATGAAGCAGGGGCTCCGGTTCATGGAGAACGTGAAGGCCATGACGCGGGGCTCCTCGGAAGTCTTAGGCCGGCCCAAGGATGTGAGCTTCGCCCTTGATCAGGCCGAGGAATGGAACCGGACACACCCTGTGCTCAAGGGCCGCCTGGACCTCCATCGTGTCGGCGTCATGGGACACTCTTTCGGCGCTTACACCACGCTCGTGGTCTGCGGCGCCCGCCCGGCCCTGGACTGGCTCACGCCGCCTGTGCCTCCCGGCAAAGGCTTAGGCCATGATCTCAGCGATCCCCGTGTCTCCGCAGGAGTGGCCCTTTCCCCCCAGGGGCCGGGGGAGCCGTTCTTCCTGGAGAGCAGCTACGCGAGCGTGAATAGACCTCTGCTCGGCATTACAGGGTCGCGTGACAAACAGCAGGGTGCGCCACCCGAGCATCGCCGTCGCTGTTTCGAACTTCTGCCGGCCGGCGGGAAAATCTTCATCTGGCTCGCCAATGCCGACCATCTTGGGTTTTCGGACTCGAAGGGTTCAGGCCAACGATCTTTGCCCTCAAATTCGCGGGCGGATGCCCAGCCTCTGGTCCGTGCAGCGACCGTCCTTTTCTTCAACGCCACGCTCCGTGGGGATAAAGAAGCGGAACGCGCCTTGTCCTACGAATCGCTGAGCCCGTTGCTGCGCGGCGTCGTCGATGAAATGGAGATTCAGAAAAAGTAGCCTCATCCATCACCAGCCCACAGAACAGGGATCACCCTCCGCAAAATTGCAGAGACCTTAGCCTTGACACAAAAGGATCGCATCTCCTATATTCCTTTCCACAGAAAGCAGATTCTTCCTGCCTCACCGGAGCCATGAGAGCAGCGATCCTCACCAGTCCGTAATCAGACAGCAAGGCGCTGTGAGCGAAGAGACGGCCCGACTTATGGCGGAGGGGGTCAGGAGAGGGGCCGGTGCCGATCTGGGCC
>JALOPA010000675.1 GCA_025454125.1 Thermodesulfobacteriota bacterium | reverse complement strand
TCCCATTTGGCCGAGACGGTCGAACGCCTTGCAGGGAGAGCGGTTCACGACAGGGCGACTCGCACTGTCTTTTTCCCTAATCTTTCCGTGTCGGTGGAGAAGATCTGAGATGGAACAGGTAGTCCTGCACAAAAAGAACTTGAAACCCTGGGTGGATCTCATCCAGGGCGGCTCTCAGGTCTTTGCGCCCTCCCGTATTTCTGGTGACATCTTCTTACTTCCCTATGCCGGTCAGCTGGACTCTGAGCTCCTTTGCGGGAATGCGGCCCTTCCCTACCTCCCGCCCAAGGATCTTGTTTTCCCTCAAGCGGAAACCCTGTTCTCTTTCAGTCGCAACGCAGGGGAGGTTGATCTGTCCATTCCAAAGAGACCCCCGGAAAAGCGGGTGCTTCTGGGCATACGGTCCTGCGACACCGTCGGGCTTCACTGGCTGGATCATTTTTATCAGAACAACTTCCGTGACACCTACTACCAGAATCGACGGGACCCCCTGACGCTCATCTCCATCGCCTGCACTCAGCCCATGAAAAATTGTTTCTGCATCTGTTGCGAAGGAGGTCCCTTTCTCCATCCTGAGACAACCGCCTTCGACATTCAACTGGTCGACATGGGGGACCACTATCTCGTCGAATCCAACAGTGAAAAGGGCAAGGCGCTGCTCGATCTGAATCGGAACCTCTTCTCTCAGCCTGATCCGGGTATTCTCGTAGCCCGAAATCAGGAAGAGGAAAAGTCGCGCACCCGCTTCATGCCGGAGCCCACTTCCTACATGAGCGCGGCGATCCGCCGAATCACCTCCAACTCGGTCCCTCCCGAGGTTTGGACGGAGCTGGGAGAACGCTGCTTTGACGACGGGGGGTGCACCTTTGTGTGCCCCTGCTGCAGTTGCTTCGGCGTGGGCTACACGGCCCAGGGCGAAAGGGGCTGCCACTATCGCTTCTGGGATTCCTGTGATTACTCGGGTTTCACCCGGGAGGTGTCCGGGCACAATCCGCGAGCGGAAAAAGGGGAGAGGTTCAAGCGAAGGTTTTTTCACAAGCTCAGTTATCACTATGTGAAAAGGGACGGCAGAATCGGCTGTGTAGGGTGCGGGCGATGCATCACCGCCTGTCCGGGTGAAGTGGGAATGCCCGCTGTGGTGGAAAGACTTCGAAGAGGATGAGAGGACCGGGAACCCGTGATGGACAATATCTATCTGCCCCATATGGCGAGCATCAAAGAGATCCAGGACGAAACCTACGACACCAAGACTTTCGAGTTCGAGTTCGCGGAAAGGACGGTGAAAGAGAGTTTTCGCTTCCGGCCCGGCCAATTCCTGGAGATATCCGTGTTGGGTGTAGGCGAAGCTCCCTTCGGCGTGGCCTCCAATCCCAACCATCCGGAGAGCTTTCGAGTCACCATCCGGGCCGTGGGTTCTGTGACCCGGGCGCTCCATGAACTGAAGATCGGCGACCGGGTAGGCATTCGCGGCCCCTTCGGGAACGGGTTTCCTTTTGATGAAATGAAAGGCAAGAACATTCTCTTTGTAGCCGGGGGCATCGGGCTTCCGCCGCTCCGCTCTCTCATTGAGCCCATGCTCGACGCCCGCTCCGAATTCAACGACATCCAGATTCTTTACGGCGCCAGGAGTCCTGCTGACCTCGTTTACATGGATCGTTTGAGGGAATGGGGAAAAACCCCGGAGATCCGGTTCACGATGTCCGTGGATGTGGGAGATCCGGAATGGACCGGGAATGTGGGGGTGGTCACAACGCTTTTCCCCAAGGCCGGCCTCATAACGCAGAACGCGGCGGCTTTTGTGTGCGGGCCGCCGGTCATGATTCGGTTCGTCATCCTGGAGCTCTTGAGCCGCGGGCTCGCACCGGAGAACATCATTTCCACCCTCGAACGATACATGAAGTGCGGCGTGGGCAAGTGCGGACACTGCGCGGTGGGTCACAAGTACATCTGTCTCGACGGCCCGGTGTTTTCGTACAGGGACATGATGAAGTTACCCGAGAAAGTGGTTTGACATGGGAAAACCCCCTACCCTCTTCCTCTTCGGGCAGATGCCCTGGATCGGAGCGGAGACCAGGCTTTTCGGTGTACTCCTGGATCCTCTTTCGATCCTCATGCTGGCGGTGACGGTCCTCATCGGGTTGCTGACCGTCGTCTTCTCCTTTGGCTACTTGAGCGGCAAAAACCAGGAGCACCCTGTGACCTCCGGTCGGATGCGCTATTACCTCTGGCTCCTCCTGTTCATCTTCTCCATGGTCGGTCTTGCGGTCTCCCCGAATCTTCTTCAGTTCCTGATCTTCTGGGAACTCACGACCATCTGCTCCGCGGCCCTGATCGCCTTCTACGACGACGAGAAATCCTATCGGGCCGGATTCAAAGCCCTGCTCATGACCCACGCTCCAGGCCTCTTTCTTGTCCTGGGTCTTGTCCTGGTCTTCGTTTACTCGGGCACCTTTGATTTTGCGGCCATTGGGAAGCTGACCGACACGGTCAGGGCAAGCGTCGTGATTTTGCTGCTCCTTGCCGGGTGGGCTAAATCCGCTCAAGGGCCTTTTTACACCTGGCTTCCTGAAGCCATGGTCGCTCCGACCCCGGTGTCCGCCTATCTCCACGCTGCGGCCATGGTCAAGGCCGGAGCTTTTCTCATTGCCCGCCTCTTTTGCTCGGGTTTTGAAGTGGGCACCGGAATCGGTCTCCTCACGGCCATTGTGGCTGTCCTGACGATGTACGTCGGGCTCCT
>JALOPA010000674.1 GCA_025454125.1 Thermodesulfobacteriota bacterium | reverse complement strand
TGTACGCGAGGATCGCGACCATCTCCTTCGAGTCGAGCGCGAGGGCCTTTCCCTCCAGGGGATTGATGATGCACCAGTTGACCATCTCGCCGAGTGAGACGACCCGACCCAGCTGCTTCTGGAACTTGGGATAGGTCTCCGGGTGCGTGTTGGCCCCGTTGGGATGGCACTGGTCGCAGGAGACTTTGTTCTTCCCCAGGCTGGAGCTGTGAAAGAGCTTGTCGCCCTCCGCCACAACGGTCATGAACTCCTTCTCCCACCGGTCCAGATCTTTCTTGGTGAACTCGTCCGCCTGAATCGGGAAACACATCACCAGGAGAATGGATACACATACCCCAGCCATAGCCAAGATGAGGGACTGCTTTTTCTTTCCCATGGAATACCTCCTTTTAAGGACTAGAAGTGGGTTTGAGGCGGCTTCCGGCTACCCGGGGCCTGATACTTGGCGTCTTGCGGATGACCCGCTTTCGAGTCAAAAGCAACGCTTCGGTTCCTGTTGTCAGGCAACTGGTAGTGCATGTCCACTTTGCCTTTGCGAACATCGATGAACTGCCAGCCCGTGGCGTCCCGTTCAAAAAAAGGATCGGCACGGTTCATGGGCACGGTCAGCCTCGAAAGACGGTGGGAGGCTTGCTTGTAGGACTGGGGATAGGGCCACGGCCATGCTGTGGCCATCACGGCATGGAACGTGATGTTGTGGATCTGATTGTACTGGATCTGGTGCACATGGCCATAGATCACCGTCACCTTCTGGAAGGGTTTGAGCAGGGCCTGCACTTTTTCAGCGTCTTCCGTCCAGAAGTTCCACCCCTTGTAGATCTTCTGAATCGGGGAGTGAGAGAAAACCACCACAGGAGTGCTCCTCTTCACCTTGGCCAGGTCGTTTTTCAGCCATCCGAGCTGCTGCTGCCCCACCATGAAGGGCGAACCGTCGGGGTTATCGAGACGCGCCATGGCCAGCATCCGGTCCATGGGGCTCTCCCATTTTCTGTGGGTCCAGCTGTCATGGGTGAGGATGCTGTTGAGAACCACGAAGTGGACTCCCTTGTGATCGAAGCTGTACCACAGGGGCCCTATCTTCTTCTGCCAGTACTCCCCGAGATCGAGGTAGTAGTCGTGCTCACCGATGACATAGTGGACCTTGCCTCTGAGCTTGGACATGATCTCCAGACCGTGGTCCAGTTCCTCCTTCATCCCCAGTTGGGCCAGGTCGCCGCCGAACATGAAAAAGTCCGGTCGCGGAGTCAGAAGATTGGCTTCCTGGACGGACCGGATGAGGCCCATGTCCCAGTTGCGCACGAACTTGGTCCCCTTGATCAGCTGGATGTGGGCGTCGGAAATATATCCAAATGTGAAATCCTGGTCAGGACCCGTGCTGCCAAAGGCGACCCTCACCAGGCTCATCGGAAGCGCGGTCGCCATCAAGGCTGCGCCGGTTGTCTTGAGAAATGCACGTCGGTTTAGTTCCATCGCACTGCCCTCCTTTATCATGTGTGCGTTTGAGCATCACTTCCGGACAAATTCCGGGCTTGTCAGGGCCTTCATGAATTCCACCAGGTCGTTCTCCTGCTCCTCGGTGAGGTCAAGGGGCCGGATCCCGCCGCTCAAGAGCTCCGGCAGAGGATCACTCTCCTTCACCCGCCCCCCGTTGTTGTAGAACTGCACCACTTCCTTCAGGGTCTTGAGGCTGCCGTCATGCATGTAGGGGGCCGTGAGATCGATGTTGCGGAGCGTGGGGGTTTTGAAAGCACCGATATCCGTGAGATCACGCGTCACCGCATACCGGCCCAAAGAGGAAGTTTTTGCGTCGCTGAGCACCGCGATGTACGTTCCCTTTCTCTTGACCTCCTCGACCGCGGCCGACAGTTCATCCAGATCTTTCGGCATCCGGTGTGCCGCGACTCCGATCATGTGAAAGCGGTTGTCTGTGAAAAGCGCCTGGGTCTGCTCGATCACATGGCACGAGACACACCTTCCCTGCCCGATAAAAACGTCCAGACCTCGAACTGCAGCAGGGCTCATGGCTTTCTGGTCCCCTCCGAAGTAATAGCGATCAAAGGGACTGTTCCCTCCGATGAGGGTTCTCTGAAAGGCGGCCAGGGCCTTCTCCACCTCCACCATGGTAATCTGGGATCCGCTTTTGCCGAAAGCCTGCTTGAAGAGGACCTGGTATTCCGGATCGGTTCGTACGATCTTGAGGATGGGTTCATGGTCTTTGAGGCCCATTTCCACAGGGTTCACAAAAGGCTGGGCCGACTGGGACTCGAGGGTAGGCTCACGACCGTCCCAGAACTGGGTTTCCAGGTAGGCTGCATTGATGACGGTCGGTGCGTTTCGGGTGCCCTTGAGCTTGTTAATGCCTTCCGACACGGGAAGCTGATCCGTAAAGCCCTTGTCCTTGTCATGACAGGTGGCGCAGCTGACCTCCCCTGTCGTGCTGAAGCGCTGGTCATGAAACAGCTTGTCGCCGAGGGTCACCTTTTCAGGTGTGATGGGGTTCTTAGCGGGAACCGGAACGGGCGGCAGCCCCAGAGGTCCGGCGAAGGCGACACAAGTCACCATGGCCGCCGCGACCGCTCCGGCCGTCAGGATAGCCTTGAGGGTGTACGATGTTCGGTTCAAGGTTCTCTCCTCCTTTCTTTGATCTCGGTTTCTTTGTTTCTCCAGAAGGACAGGAGAAGGCCGCCAGGCCTTCCCCTGTCCAGATGTTGGGCGACCGTTTTTTCATCTCCCTGCT
>JALOPA010000673.1 GCA_025454125.1 Thermodesulfobacteriota bacterium | reverse complement strand
AACCAGTGCTTCCCAGTGGTTGGCGTCCACATAACGGCTGCCTTTCACCGCGGCCTCGTCCCCTTCACTGATGTACTGGTAGGTGAAAGCAACCTCGGGATAGTATTTGCTCCTGGCAAGCCGGATTTGCTGATCCGCCTGAAGCAGGTTGACGTCCAGGATCTTGATCTCCGGACGGTTATCAAGAGCCAGTTTCACATACGCGTCAAAGGTTCCAACCTCAGGCTTAAACACCAGGATGTCCTCCACATCCACAGGATCATTTACCGGCCTCACCAGCACGGTATTAAAGGTGGATCGGGTCGTCTGCGCCAGGTTCGTTGCCCTGACAAGGGACTGCTGGGCATTGGCGAGTTCCACCTCCGCCTTGAGCACGTCGTTGACCGGAATCATCCCCACTTCGAAAAAGCTGCGTGCGACCTTCACGGTTTGGGTGAGGGACTCCACCGTGGTTTGCGCGACTTCAACGGCTTTGTCCGCTCCGAGAATGTTGAAATAGGCCTCTTTCACCCTAAGGACCAGATCCAGTTTCTCCAGCTCCATTTCCAGTTGGGACTGGTCAATGCCCAATTCGGAGAGTCTGTAGCTGCTCAGGAGGGCGAATCCGGTAAAAAGAGGCTGCCTCAAGAACCAGGTCCACCGGAAATTGTCTTCCGTGCCCACTACTAATGGAATACTCGTTCCGAAGAGCGTCGAAGTCCGGCTGATGGGGGGCTCGCTCAGCCTGGTATAGCTGTAAGCGGTTCCAAGCTTCGGCAAGAAATCCGCTCTGGCCTGCTTCATGATGTCCGTGGCCTGCTCAATCCTTTCATTTCTCGCTTTGATCTTGAAGCTGGCATCTAATGCTTGTGCGATGGCCTTCTCTAGGGTGTAATAGTTTTTGCTTTGCTGCGCGGCTGCGGCGGTTGGCAAGCAAATCACGCCAAGAAAGAAAAGAATACCTATCCATCGTATCGACGCTTTTTGTCTCATGTCCTATCCCTCCGCGGATCAGGAAAACTTTTAGTATTATTAGTACAATGGGACAAATAAGTCAACGTGAAACACATTGAAAGAAGGGGAGAAATAATGAGAATGGTATTATACCCTGTCAAAGCCGGGATGAAAAGAGGAGGGGGAATGGGTCATCACCGGCCTGATCTTAACCCGGCGCCGGTTTTTCATGGCCGAGGATGATCATTCTTTCTCTGGCAGCCTGCTGTCTTTTCTCCTCCCAGGACAGCCACTGCTCTTTCAGGTCCGCCATCTCGTTTTCCAGAACGAGGAGATCGTCGCGGGTGCCGGAAACCACCCCGGCACTCAGGTCGGAGATCTTCTTCTTGAGCTCCCTCACCCGCTCTTTGATGCACCTCAGTTCATTGAGGGCGCACACTTCCTCCTCTGTGGGCACATCGATTTTCTTGCAGCTGTGAGCACAAGCCGTTTTCCCTTCCAGGTCATCCGTCATGTTACAAGCCCTCCATCACGTCAAGTTCACGGCTACCGTTGATGTATAGGTAATGCGTCAAAGCGGCTTTGTCAACGAGAGGTAAATCGGTCGGGCGCGCTTGACTTCTTCCTGAACAGGTTGTACTTTACATCGCTAAATCCGATCCCTCTGTTCGGTTATCGAGAAACGAGGATTCCCCCATGAAACTCTCTACGAGAGGACGTTACGGTACGCGCCTGATGCTGGAGCTCACCAAGCAATACGGAAAAGGCCCCATCAGCATGTCGGATATATCCAAGAACCAGAAGATCCCCATCAAGTACCTTGAGCAACTCATTATCCCACTGAAAAAGGCAAAGTTGATCACGAGTGTCAGGGGCCCCAAGGGCGGGCACATGCTGGCAAAGGACCCGAACAAAATCAGCCTTTGGGAAATCCTCCTTCGCCTTGAATCAAAATTCACCTTCGTCGATTGCCTTGCCGACGAGTCCTGCTGCGCGAGCGTGGCCACGTGCCCGATCCGGCCTGTGTGGGGAAAGGCCTTCAACTCCATGAAGGCTATCTTCATGAGCACGACGCTTGTCGATACCCTGCGTCTCCCCGATTTGGCTTCGCCAAAATCAGAGCCTCCGGCTTCAAAACGGCTTCGGATGAAAGATCTGGCCTAGACATGGAACTTCCGGAGCACCTTCATGCGTTTGTGTGGCGTGACCCGACTGCCAACAACGCGAACACTTACCTCATCAACGGATCCAGAAGAATCCTCATTGACCCTGGTCACAACCACCTTTTCGGAAATGTGAAGGATCATCTTTCGAAACTTTCCATCACGCCCCAAGATGTGGATGTCGTTCTCTTGACCCACTCCCATCCGGATCATGTCGAGGCAGTTCGGTCTTTCTCTAATTCCCCGGCGCTCATCGCTCTTCACGAAACAGAACTGAATTTCATTAAGACCTTGGCGCCTCATTACAGCGTAGCCCTGGGGGCTACCTCCTTCGAGCCTCCGATTCTTTTGCGGGAAGGAGAACTTCTGGTGGGCGACTTGACGTTCCAGGTGATTCACGCCCCTGGCCACTCGCCTGGGTCCATCTGTCTATACTGGCCTCAGGGAAAAGCCCTCTTCACCGGCGACGTGATCTTCTATCAGGGCATCGGGAGAACCGACCTTCCCGGTGGAAACGGTCAGGCTCTGAAAGAAAGCATCCGGCGCTTGTCCGAACTTGAGGTGGAGCATCTGCTCCCTGGGCATGGTGAAGTTCTCTCCGGGAGAGAACTCGTGAAGAGGAATTTCTCTGAAGTGGAGCGAATGTGGTTTCAGTAT
>JALOPA010000672.1 GCA_025454125.1 Thermodesulfobacteriota bacterium | reverse complement strand
CAGAACCCAGGCCAGCGCCAGCTGCCCGGCGGTGCATCCTTTTTCTTTCGCGATTTCAGAGAGGCGACGGGCCAGTTCCAAGTTCTTTTTCAAATTGGCCTCCTCGAAACGAGGGTTCGTTCTTCTGAAATCATCCTGTGCGAGATCGGTTAGGCTCTTGATCTTGCCTGTCAGGACTCCTCGACCAAGAGGACTATAAGGAACGAAGCCGATCCCCAGTTCATTGCACGCAGCCAGCACCCCATCCTCAGGCCCTCGGGTCCAAAGAGAATACTCGTTCTGAACCGCCGTGATCGGATGCTCCTTGTGCGCGCGGCGGATCGTCTTCGGCCCTGCTTCGGAAAGCCCGAGGTAACGCACCTTGCCTTCCTGCACGAGCCTCCCCATGGTCCCCACAGTGTCCTCCACCGGCACATCCGGATCAATGCGGTGCTGGTAGTAGAGATCGACCACATCGACCCCAAGGCGTTTGACGCTCGCCTCGAACGACCGCCTCACATACTCCGGCCTGCCGCTGACTCCCCGGTAATCGGGGTCTTCACTCCTGAGGATTCCGAACTTGGTAGCCAGAAACACCTTCTTGCGCCTGCCCTTTATCGCTTCTCCCACCAACACTTCATTCTTGAACGGGCCGTACACGTCCGCTGTGTCAAGATACGTGATCCCCATATCAAGGGCACGATGGATCGTGGCAATGGATTCCGCTTCGTCCGTGGGACCATAGAACTCCGACATGCCCATGCATCCCAAGCCCAGGGCCGATAGGGTCGGGCCATTCTTTCCAAGCTTTCTTGTTTTCATGAGACTCTTTCCTCCCTTGCGACTCGCTCTAAATAGCATTTTTATCCTACTTCACTCTCCGCAATCAGTTCAAGGCTTAAGGTTGGAGGCTGGAGGCTTCATGCTCTTGAATATGACCCGCGATGCTGATATGAATGCAACTCTTCGATCCATGGTGAGCTTTTGCTTATGAGACAGGAAAGATTGAACGACACCCCGGAAGAGCCTCCCTCAAGCCCTTATCGCTGGGTCATGCTGGCGATGTTGTGGCTCCTCTACGCCTTCTTCGGGCTCGTCTACCGCTCCATCTCTCCGCTGATCACGCCCATCCTCGCAGACCTGGACATGTCTTACAGCCAGATGGGCTTTGTGCTGGGATCGTGGCAGCTCACCTACATCGGGGCCTCCACGGTCGCAGGCTTCTTTATCGACCGGTGGGGGATCCGATGGTCCCTTTTCCTCGGCACTTTCATTATCGCCCTTTCCGTGGGCCTGCGCTATTTCGCCGGCGGCTTGGTCCCCTTCCTCGCCATGGTCGCGCTTTTCGGCGTGGGCGGCCCCATGATCTCCATCGGCTGCCCCAAGACCATCGCCCTTTGGTTTCATGGGCGTGATCGGGGAACGGCCGTGGGCATCTACTCTACCGGACCCTTTTTCGGCGGAGCCATGGCCCTTATTGCGACAAACAGAATGATCATGCCCCTCACCGGGTACAGCTGGCGACTGACTTTCGCTCTCTATGGAATTATGACTCTCCTCGTGGCCTGCCTGTGGTGGTTTCTCGCAAGGGATCTCAAGACAAGCGCGGCTTCCGAGAGCACAGGAATGAAAGGCGTTCTTACCTCGCTGCTCAGAGTCCGAACCATCCGGATTGTTCTCGTGTGCGGTCTTCTGACCTTTGCCATCATTCACGGCCTCACAAGCTGGCTCCCGAGGATTCTCGAAGATCAGGGGTTTTCTCCGAGCTTTGCCGGCTACGCAGCTTCCATCCCCCTTCTGGCAGGCATCCCATCCCTCCTCATCCTTCCCCGGTTTATTCCCTCTTACCGCCGAGGCCTGGCCCTGGCCGTCATGGCCGTGCTTAGCGCTTCTTCAGTGTGGCTCATCCTGTGCCTTACAGGAACTCTCATGTATGTGGGGTTGGTGCTTTACGGGATTGCGGCCTGCACCCTCGTGCCGCTGCTCACCCTCATTCTGATGGAAACTCCCGAAGTGGGCGCAAAGCACATGGGATCGGCAGGCGGGCTCTTCTTTTGTATCTCGGAGATCGGCGGCTTTATGGGTCCCTTTCTGCTAGGCGCTCTTGTGGACTGGACCGGCGGATTCCTGGCAGGGGGATATTTTGTGGTGGCCCTGAGCCTCGGCATTCTGATCATGAGCTTTCTAATGCAGAACAAGACCGTTAGGGGCATCTCCCTATAGCGCTTCATCCGTTTGTTTTCCAGGCAGTCTCACTCTTATCCTGAATCCTTCTTCCGCATTCGACGCCTCGATGGTCCCCCCATGAGCTTCAACAGTTTTTCTTGCAATGGCAAGGCCCAGACCAAAGCCTGTTTCCTTCTTGGTTCCCACTCGGTGGAAGGGCTCAAAGATCATCCCCAGATCCTGTTCCGCGATCCTGTCCGCGGTGTTGGTCAGGACAACTTCCATGTCATCCCCCGCTGCCTTCATCTCGACGCTCACACGGCCTCCAGTGGGTGAATACTTGATGGCATTTTCAACCAGGTTGGAGAATGTCGTTTGCAGTGCATCCGCATCTCCCCACAAAGGCGGCTCAAAGGAGAAATTTGTTGTGAGGTGAAGGTTCTTTTGTTCCAAACTCGGTTTCATCCTGCTGAGGATCCCCTCCATCAGGTCCACCGGATTCACGGGTTGAAAACTCAAGGGCTTTCCTTTGAGATCCAGTTTGGACAGCATCAGAATGCGGCCGATCAGGGCATCCAGTTCTTCGACGTCTTCCCGGATTTCATTGA
>JALOPA010000027.1 GCA_025454125.1 Thermodesulfobacteriota bacterium | reverse complement strand
GGGAGAAGCCAGACAGCTGAAGGCGCAAATGGACATCCAGGCGCTTGAGACCGCGCTGAAGCTCTACAAGCTCGACAACGCCTTCTACCCCACAACGGATCAGGGCCTGCGCGCCCTGGTGGAGAAGCCGGCATTAGGCAAAATCCCGGGCAAATGGCGCGAAGGCGGGTATCTCGAAAAGGGAGTGCTTCCCAAGGATCCGTGGGACAGGGACTATCTGTACCTCAGTCCAGGAATTCGGAACCGGGATTTCGACCTCTGGTCCTACGGTGCGGACGGCGAGGAGGGGGGCGAAGGGGAGGATGCCGATGTCGCCAACTGGGCGACCAAAAAGGAATAGCGGGGAAGCCGTGTCGGATTCATGGGGGAGCCGGGTTTCTGTCATTTCGACGGTCGGGAGAAATTCTGAATTCAGGCCGATCGCGGAATCAGGATTTCTCGGCTGCCGTCTCGAAAGGGCACTGCGACAAAGCCTTTCAAGGAGAAGGGAGGATGGGACAGGCTCACCGGCCGGGTTCACGTTGATGGAATTTGCCGTGGTTCTGTTCATCATCAGCCTCTTTTTCGTCCTGGTGGCGGTTCCGATCCAAGGCGTTGTTTCCGGCGGCGACCTGGGGCAGGCCACGCGCCTGCTCATGAGCGAAGTGAGCCGGTTGCGTGGGGAAGCGGCCTTCACGAGGACGGTGCAGACCCTGGTGCTGGACCTGGAGAAAAACACCTTCTATGCCCTGGACCCGGAGACGCCCGTGGAGTTCAGGAAGACGGAGGAGAGTCTTTTCGAAGAGGAAAGGGAAGCCGCTCCCAGGCAAAAGGAGTTGCCCTCGGGCGTTTCCTTTGAAGACGTGGTTCTGGACACGCTGGGCAAGGTCCAGGAGGGAAAGGCGGAGGTTCGCTTTTTTGCCAACGGGTGCGTGGAGCACACCCTGATCCATTTGAAGAACGAAGGCGGCAAGGTTTACACTCTTGAAATCAACCCCGTGACCGGGTTGATCAAAATCTATGAAGGATACATTGATCAGAAAAGGCAGGGATCGCGGGTTCACGCTTCTTGAGATCATCATTTGCCTGGGTCTCATTGCGCTGGTGCTGGTGGCCGTCTTTCACCTCCAGGCGCAGAACTTGGACCTTCAGTCCGAAGCGCAGTTCATGACCACGGCGAACAGCCTGCTCCAGGAGCGCCTGTCCCAAATCCAGGCTCAGGAAAGAATCGAGGAAGGAAAGTTCTCGGGGGACTTCGGGAAGGATTTTCCGGAATACACCTACACCCAGGAAGTGAGCGAGGTGCCGGACACGGAGACCCTCTACAAAGTGAGGGTGGCGGTGATTCTGGAAAGAGACAAGGCTCGCAGAGATCTATGGCTCGAAACCTATCTGTACCGGCAGAAGATATGAGAGGATTCACGCTGCTGGAGGTGCTGGTCTCCATGGCGATCCTGGTCATCATCATGGCGGCGCTCTACAGCGCGTACACCACGAATGTGGAGGCCATCCAGATCGCCCGGCAGAACGGCGAAGTCCACCAGTCGGCCAGGATCGTGCTCGACCGGTTGAGCAAGGATCTTCAGTCGGCGCTGATCCAGGTGAGCGTTCCTTCCGAGAAGATCAGGCTGGGCCTGGTCGGGGAGGACCGGGAGATCGACGGCAGGCGGGCGGATCGCCTGGACTTCACTACGGTGGCCCACCTGTCCCTGACCGAGAAGGGGCCGGCCAGCGATCTGTGCGAAGTGGGCTACTTCATCGACGAAGATCCTGAAGCCAAGGTGCTCGTTCTGTTCAGGAGGGACGATCCGAGCGTGGATGAGGATTTCACCAAGGGGGGGTCTCAGCTGGAAATGGCAAGGAACGTGATCGAGTTCAACGTTGCCTACCAGGATTCCAGGGGCGAAGATTCGGACAAGTGGAACACCCTTGAAGGCGCGCCTGGGGCCGGGCTGCCCGTGCTGGTCAAGATCCGGCTGGTCCTGAAGGATGAACTCAACCGCGAGCATGTGTTCAGCACGACCGTCCACCCGGAGCTGGCGGAGAGAAAGAAAGAAAGCTGATGCTGGATGCTAGATACTGGATGCTGGATACTAGATACTGGTCGCTAGTCACTGGATACTGGAGGCTGGATACTAGATACTGGTCGCTAGTCACTGGATACTGGAGGCTGGATGCTGGGCAATAGAAACTGGATGCTCGTCGCTGGATACTGGTGGCTGGATACTGGTCGCTGGATGCTGGATGCTGGATAAAGACAAAGGAGATTCTAATGTAGTGTCTCGACCATTTCTTGTCATCTCGACCGGAGGGAGAGATCTTTTAACTCCGCTGAACAATAAGATTTCTCACCTTCGCTCGAAATGACAGAGCTGTAAAGGCTTCACTGAGACAGTGCACTAGCCTTGGTCGAACGACCAGAATCCAGCGACCGGCATCGAGTATCCAGTATCCAGCATCCAGGATCCAGAATCCAGTATCGTCCAGCATGAAACGCAGGGCTTATGATCTTAAAAGGACCGGGAAACAAGTTTAGGATATGTGCAAACGAGCGCGGCACGGCCCTGGTGCTCACGCTGCTCGTCATCATCACCCTTGCCGGGCTGACCCTGGGTTTTTCCAGCGAATCCGGAGTGGAGTTGACCCTGGCGGGCTACTCGAAGGACAGCACCAAGGCCTATCAGCTCGCCCGCTCCGGGGTTGAGATCGCGCTGGAGCTCCTGGCCAGAGACGAAGATTTTGAAATGGACACCTTCAACGAGGACTGGCGCAAGTTCGGATCCATGCCCCTGGCCGAAGGCATGGCCGAGCCGGGCGTTTCTTTCTACGGCGGCATGGTGGACGAGAACAGCAAGATCAACATCAACCTCCTCAGGAACGCCCAGGGCGAAATCGACCTCAAGAGAGAAGCGCAGATGCGGAGGCTCTTCAGAGCCCTGGGAATAAAGGAGGAGCGTCTCAACCCCGTGCTGGACTGGCTGGACGCGGATGACATCGAGAGGCAGGACGGGGCCGAGGGGTACTTCTACCAGAACCTTGACGAACCCTACGAGTGCGCCAACGGCCCGTTTCTCACCGTGGGCCAGGTCTTCCTGGTCCGGGGCATGAGGGAGTTCGAGCGGTTCGGAGAGAAGAAGAACAAGAAGCTGATGGACGTCCTGACCATCCACTCGGACGGAAAAATCAACGTCAACACGGCCCCCAAGGAAGTGCTCGAAAGCCTCGGCGAAACCATGGACAGTTCTCTGGCCTCGGCGATCGTGGAGTACCGGAAAGAAGAGCCTTTTGAGAGCATCGAGGACTTGAGAAAAGTCCCGGGCATGGACGACGAGGTCCTGGCCGAGATCGGGGAGTGGATCACGGTGAAAAGCTCGAACTTCTCCATTGAGGCCCACGTAAACTGCAACGGTGCGGTGGCGAGCATCAGGGCCATTGCCCAGAGGCAGGGGAACAAAGCGAAGCTCATATACTGGCAAGTACTGTAGCGCAGCCCGGTGGCTGCGCCTAAATTCGAATATCGAAATCCGAATGTCGAAACAAATTCAAAACACCAATTCTCCAAGGTTTAAAACAAAACCCCTTGGGCTACCGTTTTGGTCATTTGAATTTGGGTCGTTGTTTATTGTTTCGGATTTCGTGCTTCGGATTTAGGATTTACATTGTCTCCGCAGCTTGTGGAGAAGCTATAAACTCAAATGATCATGAACCCTATCAAGGATTTCTTGAAACCGAAGTATGTGGTCGGCCTCCAGGTGAAGGAAGGCTTTGTGGGAGCAGTACAGCTCTACGTCGGCCTTAAGGGCCCGGAGATCGACAAAGCCGTGATCAGAGAGGCGGCCGGCCCCGAGGGGATCCAGGAGGAGCTCAAGAGGCTGTTCAAGGAAGAGGGTTTCAAAAAGGAGATGATCGTCACGTCCCTTCCAAGCTCAAAGGCCTTTATCCGAGAGATCTCCCTCCCCATCTCCCAGCCCAAGAAGGTGGAAAAGGTCATCAAGTACCAGATGGAGCCCTATCTCCCCTGCCCTGTGGAGGAAGTGCTGGTGGACTTCCTTCACCCCGGGAAAAACGGAAACATCCTCACCTTCGGGGTGGAAAAGAGAATCCTGGCAGAGCACCTGGCGCTCCTGGCCGGCGCGGGAATCGAACCGGACGCCGTCACCCTGGACGACATCGGCCTTTTTTCCCTGTATCTCTACAAACACGGCGGCGAGTCGGAAGACCCGGTGGCTCTGGTCAACCAGGACGGAGAGACCCTGGTGCTCCAGATCATCTACAAGAAGAGACTCGACTTCATTCGCATCCTGCCCAACGATGTGGACCAGCTTGCAGACACCTTCCGTTTTTACAGGATGAAACGGCCCGACCTTTCTGTGGCAGAGATCTATCTCGCGGGCGACGGGACTTCCGAGGCCCATAGAAAGGCGCAGGATCTGGAGTCCAAGACCTCCGTCAAGACCATGGTGTGGCGGCCGTTTGACGAAATGAGAGACCGGCTGGACAAGACCATCTCCCTGCTTCAGCCGAAGCTGGGAGTGCCTCTCGGGCTGGCGATCGGCGCGATGTATCCACCGGAGAAGCCCCTGGACCTGAGGCGAGAGGAATTCATCCCCAAGACCTACTTCAACCTCAGGAAGATGTTCCTTTTCATGGGCGCGGGGCTGGTCTTTCTGGCCCTGCTCCTCACCGTGAATGTCTATCAGAAAGCGTATTACCAGGAAGGGCAGTACAACCGGCTCCAGGCCCAGATCCGGCAGGTGTTTACAGAAGCGTTTCCGGACGCGGCGCAGCGAATCATCAGGGGCCAGGAAGTGGCCCAGCTGGAACAAAAGATCGCAGAAGAAATGGGCCAGTACCAGGGTCTGGAGGAAGCGGCAGGGAGAGAAAAGATCCTGGAGGTTCTCCTGTCCCTTTCCAGGATCATCTCCGAAGACCCGGAGGTACAAATTGAAAACGCCTCTGTGGAGGGCAAGGACATTCGCATGGACGGCCGCACGGCGTCCTTCGAGGCGGTGGACCGGCTGACCGGCCGGCTCACCAAAGCCGGGCAGTTCAAGAACATCAAGCTTGTGGGCGCGAGAATGGACAAGAAGGACAACGCGGTCACCTTCAATTTCGCCCTGGAGAGGAACTGATGAAGCTGGACCGAAAGCAGATGACCTACGTTTTCTTCGGCGGGCTGGTTCTCGCCGCGCTGCTCTTCTATCTCATCGTGATCTCCCCTGCCCTCTCCAAACAGGAGCTCCTTGCCAAGAACATCGCCAAGAGAAAGCAGGACCTGGTCCGGATCTCCGAGATCAAGGGAAAGTGGCAAGCCTTTCAAAGAGACCGGAGCGATGTGCAGGAGGCGATCAAGGGCCGCGGGAGTTTCACGCTCCTTTCCTATCTCGAAGCCGTGACCCGGGAGATCGGCATTGACCAGCGGATCCAGTACATCAAGCCCGTCAGCTTTCCTGAAGGGGAAGGGAAACTGAGACCTGAGGGAATCGAGATCAGCCTCGACGGCGTGAACATGGAACAGCTCGTGAACTTCCTCTACCGGATCGAATACTCGGGAAAGCTCCTCCACGTCAAACGCATCAAAATCTTGAGAGCCTCCAAGGAAAAGACCAGCCTCCTCAAGGTCACGCTCCAGGTGAATACCTATAACCCTGTATAAACGACGGCCGACGGCCGACCGCCGACTGCGGAACCCAAAGAAACGACCACCGACCACCGACGACGGACGGCCGCAAAAGAAAGAGAAATAAGGGCCGGCCACGCGCCGGTTCCACGTGAGACGGCTTGCTTTTTTGGCTCCTGACGCGGTATAATTTAATGGCCTCTGGGATTGGGAGAAAAACCCGCGCCTTGAGGCGAAGAATTCAGTTTGGTTTCTTGCGCCGGGATTTGGGCACAAAGTCACAGAAGAACAAAGCAAAACAAGGGACATAGGCACACAGGCACAGAGGGACAAAGCAGAAGATCTCTTCTTTCGTTAACCCGGTGCATCTTTGCCCCTTGTCTCTTTGTCCCCTTCTTTTCCTCCTTTGTGCCTTTGCTGCTCTGTCCCTTTGTCCCTCAAGCTGTCCGCTTCAGCCGGCAGCAGTGGACTTTGAGGACCATATGGCAAGACTGCTCTGGGAACACGAAGGACAGGTGATCAAGGACTATCCTTTTCCAAGGGGTAGCGTCACGATCGGCCGGCGCGAAGAGAACACCATTGTGTTCACCAACCCCGAGGTGTCTTCCTCCCATGCAAGGATTGACAAGGTAGGTACCGACTTCATTCTGACCGATCTCCAGAGTACCAACGGTACCTATGTCAATACCCTCAAGGTTTTCTCCCACCGGCTGTCTCACGGAGATCGGATCTCCATAGGCAAGAACATTCTCCTCTTTATCGGCACCGAAAAGGCCAAGGTTGATGCGGAACGCGCAAACATCCCACTGAATCAGACGGTCATCATCGGGGGAGCTAAACATCGAAAAAGATCCCCTGCTCCGGCAGCCCATATTGAGAAGCCTTATATTGAACCGGCCCCCGCTCCCCACGATCTGAGATGGATTGTGGTCGCCGTTTTTATTGTAGGAGCCCTTGTCGTCGCGGGAGTTTTTGCTTTAAAGGACAGCGCTTCTCTCTTCAGCGGGTCCAAACCGAAAGCTCTCCAGGGGCAGAGGTCTGAAGGAAAGACCGTTCAGGAAGGAGAGATCCCCTTGCCTCAGGCTTCTGAAAGCGCGGACTCAACGGCAGTCAACGAGGAAACCCTTGATGCCGGAGATGCCGAACGATCCCCATTCAACATTGAAGCGATTGTGTGGTCGAGTGACGCCGGTAAGTCCTTTGTTTTGATCAACGGCGTCGAGTTGAGAGCCGGCGACTCGGTCGAGGGGAAAACCATCGCGCGAATCGAAAGAGACCATGTTGTGTTCCAATCCCAAGAAGGAGAAACCGTTGTCCGATTGACCTTCAAATAGGGACGGGATGCAAGAACGACCGCCGACCACAGAAAGACGACGACAGACCACCGACGGCCGATGAATGTCAGCGGTCGGTGGTCGTTCATCTGCTTCCTGTCTTCATCTTACGGCGGTCAGCCGTCTGTGGTCGGTGGTCGTTTTTTCAATGTGTAAAAACATGCCACCTTTTGGTCCAAGATTTCCCGTTCGCCAGGCAAACACCTGCCCACCCGCCTGCACCCAGGGTGTAATAATCTGCTAGCAACCTGATATCACGTCCAAATCCCCTGGATTGGGCATCCCTCGGCACAGGGCATGGTTCTTGCTGTTTAAAATCCTTTGGTCTAGAATTACTCATATTCAAACGCCTCGTCTTGAGGTGAATAAAGGCTTTCCCTGTCGCGAAGCGACTTGTCCTTCCGGCGGAAGCCGGAATCCAGTGCGCACGGGACCTGCAATTTCTGGATGCCGGATCAAGTCCGGCATGACGGCCACGGCGGCCCGCCAGAAGGTCTAGTCGATTTCAAATCGACAGCTCTTGAAACCCTCGTGTAACAGACGAGGGTAGGTTCGCGTGGCGGGTTGTGCCTTTGCCGCTCTGTCCCTTAAGCTGTCGGCATCAGCCGGCAGCAGTTTACAAGAGGCTTTGTTGACTCATGGAATATGCGAGACACGAACAGGGTCGCGAAAAAGACTGGACCATGGACAGCCTCGGCGAGCTTCGAAAATTTTCGGGTTCCCCGGATCAATTCTGGCCTACTTTTTTGGAAAACGCCGCCCGTTTGGCCGGAGCCGTGCTCGGTCTCCTAATGGTCAAAATGAAAGAGGGGGAGTCCTGGAAAGCCTTTGCGATTTGGCCCGGCAAGAGCCCTGAGTTCAGCCGGAACCCGGGGCTTGCAGAAAAAATCGAGGCTGTCGCGGAAGCGTGTTCTAAAGAGGGCAGCGGCCAGGAAAAGACCGGGAAGATGCAGGGCCTCAAGGGCGAAGGAATTGTCCTGGGAGTGCGCCTGGAACTCGAGGAAGAAGGGCGCTCCACGGCTGCAGTCCTTCTCCTGGACAGCCCGTCTGCACCCCGGATGGAAGAGGCCTTGACTCGCCTGAAACTGGTGGCCAACGCACCTGCCGTGTACCAGCTGAGGCGGCTTGTGCACCAGGCCAAGCTGGACGTGGTGCAGTTTGCCGAAGCCCTGGATTTCATGGTTCTCCTCAACGGGGAAAAGAAGTTCATGGCCGCGGCCATGACCTTCTGCAATGAACTGGCCTCGCGGTACCGCTGCGAGAGGGTGAGCCTGGGGTGGATCAAAGGCGAATATGTCCGGGCACAGGCCATCAGCCACATGGAGCGGTTCGAGAAAAAAATGGACGCGGTCCAGGCTCTGGAAACGGCCATGGAAGAGGCCCTGGATCAGGACGAAGAGATCCTGCTCCCCAAGCCTGACGGCAAGACTTTTGTCACCAGGGACCATGAAGCGTTTGCCAAGGAGTTTGGATCTCCCCATGTCCTTTCCATTCCTATCCGGCTCGACGATGCTGCCGTGGGCGTGGCCACTTGCGAGCGCACCCATGAGCCCTTTACCGAAGCGGAAGTGCGGGGGCTGCGGATCCTGTGCGATCAGGCGGGCCGAAGGCTGGGTGATCTGAAACACCACGACCGGTGGTTCGGCGCCCGCATGGCCTCAGCCGCCAAAGAATCCCTGGCCAAGTTTCTTGGAGTGGAGCACACCTTTGCAAAAGCCGTGGGTGTCCTGGTTTTCCTGGCCCTGGCTTTCCTGGTTTTCGGCCAGTGGACCTACCGGGTGGAAGCGCCTTTCATGCTCAAGACCGATGATTTGGCCTATCTTCCGGCCCCTTTTGACGGGTACATCGGCAAGGTGCACGTCAAGGTGGGTGATCTGGTGAGCGAGGGCGTCCCTCTTCTCTCCCTGGACATCCGCGAGCTTCTTCTGGAAGAGTCCACAGCCTCGGCCAATCAGAACCGCTATTTTCGGGAAGCGGAAAAGGCTCGGGCCCAGGGCGCCATCGCAGACATGATGATCGCCACGGCCATGGAAGCCCAGGCCAAGTCGCGGCTCAGCCTGGTTCGCTATCACCTGGAGCACGCGGACGTGAAGACCCCCTTCTCAGGGATCGTGGTGGAAGGAGAGCTCCACGAGCTGCTGGGCGCGCCCGTGAAAAAGGGAGACGTGCTCTTCAAGGTAGCGCGCCTTGAAAAAATGTATGCCGAGCTCAAGGTGGATGAACGGGACATTCACGAGATCGCAGCAGAGGCCACGGGCGAGATCTCTTTTGTGAGCAGGCCGGATCTGACCTTTCCCATCAAGCTGGAGCGCATCGACCCTGTGGCGGTGGTGGACAAGGAATCGAATGTGTTCCTGGTGCGGGCCCTTTTCCCGGATCAGATCGGGCCGTGGTGGAGGCCGGGCATGAGCGGGGTGGCCAAGGTGAACGTGGGGAAGAGGAACCTTCTCTGGATCTTCACCCACCGCACCGTGGAT
>JALOPA010000671.1 GCA_025454125.1 Thermodesulfobacteriota bacterium | reverse complement strand
ATGCGGACAATGCGGGCCAAGCCGACACGCTGATGAAGGAAGCAAAGCAGATTGTGGGTCAGGCCAACGAATCCATGATGAGCCTGAGCCACTCCATGGAGGAGATCTCCAAAGCCAGCGAGGAAACATCCAAAATCGTCAGGACCATCGACGAGATCGCCTTCCAAACCAACCTGCTGGCCTTGAACGCGGCTGTGGAGGCGGCCCGGGCTGGAGAAGCGGGCGCCGGATTCGCCGTGGTGGCCGATGAGGTGCGCAACCTGGCCATGCGTGCCGCGGACGCGGCAAAAAGTACTGCAAATCTCATCGAGGGAACCACGAAGAGAATCAGGGACGGCGCTGAACTGACATCAAGAACGAACCAGGCCTTTGCCCAGGTGGCGGAAAGCGCCGCCAAGGTGGCTGAACTGGTCGACGAAATATCTGCGGCCTCCCATGAACAGTCCCAGGGCATAGAGCAGGTGAACAAGGCCGTAGCAGAGATGGACAAGGTGGTTCAACAGAATGCCGCTAATGCAGAGGAAACGGCTTCCGCTTCCGAAGAGATGCATGCCCAGGCCATGGACATCAACAAGTGGGTCCAGGATCTCGTTCAGCTTGTGGGAGGGATGCAGGCGAATGCCGGCCAGGAGGCGGTTCAGGGCGCAAGGAGGCAGACCGCAGAAACGTTTCGACAGCAGTCTGCCTCGGCCGCACCCCCGCGCCGAAAACCCGGTTCGGTTCAAACGGGTAAGGAGAAATTCGAAGAGGTGATTCCTCTTGAAGAGAAGGACTTCAAGGATTTCAAATGATCACGAGACAAGGAGGTACCCGCGCACCTCACAAACCCAACAAGAGATTCATCTTTGCTCATCAAAGAACAGGGGCAGGGGCCCTCCCTGTCGGAACTCGTGAGACGCCTCGTCTCCCCTCCCCGCCGTCTTCCCGGCTGGACGGTGACCAAACCGCTCTAGAGGCTGATTCAGAACCGGTCCGAATCCTGCGCACAGGTTGGATCCGCTGCCCGCCAGGTTTCTTCGGCAAGCCAGCTGTTGGCCGAAGGGGCATCGGAGCAGGCTGCTTCCATCGAAGAAACCTCCAAAATCGTTAAGACCATTGACGAGATCGCCTACCAAAGGAGAGTTACAACGATTTCCAGGACAACACCCGTCCCCGCCAATGCGGGGACGGGCTTCTCAAGAGTGACAGACCCGCAGCAAGCTCCGGGGATTGAACCCCATCGAAATTCTATAACCCCATGTGAGCCCGAGGCCTTCCTTTCCTGGGTCCTTCGCCCTAAATACAAACTCATTGGGCGGTTTTGAATTGCCCTGAGAACTCGACCCTCGCTAGCCCCAGGGACTAACGCCCGACGGGCCTCAGCTTTTCAGGAGGCCCAGTTTTTGAGAGAGGGCTTCCATGGTGAAGGGTTTCTGAAGGAAGGCCCCGGCTCCCTCTTTCAGAAGATCGAGGACCGGGCCGTCGGCAGAGTGTCCGCTGATGATCAGCACGCCCATGTCCGGCCTGGCCTTCTTGATGGATCGAAAGACCTCGCGGCTGTCCATATCGGGCAACATCAGGTCGACGATGGCCGCATGAATCGGCCCTGCGAAGGCCATGGCTTTGCTCACCGCTTCCTGGCCTGTTGCCGCTTCCAAAACCGCGTACCCGTATCGCTCAAGGGCTGTCTTTGTGAGATCCAGAAGCATCCTTTCATCTTCAACGAGGAGATTGGTTTGCACGCCGGCCTCTGCCCTCGATGGGACTTCCGGACTCGGGAGGGGTCTCGTTTCAACCGCAGGGAGGTAAAGCCGGACTCTTGTGCCCTGGCCCGGAGCCGAATCAACGGAAATGGAGCCTCCGTGATTCTTCACAATCCCGAAGACCGCAGCCATGCCCAGTCCTCGGCCATGAAACTTGGTCGTGAAGAAGGGCTCAAACACCCTGCGCCTTGCTTCATCGTCCATCCCCACGCCGGTGTCTTCAACTTCAAGCCGGACATATCGACCGGGGTCGAGTCCTAGGTCTGGTTCCGGGACGCGCTCCTTCAGGTCCACATTCGCGCAGTGGACGCGAATCTCCCCTTCCCCTTCAATGGCCTCAGAGGCATTGGACAGGAGGGCGGACATGGCCATGTGCATCTGAGTCACGTCCGCCTCGACACTCCAGAGCCCGGCAGGGATGTGCTTTTCCAGCCGGACGGCAGGCTTGAGGCTGTGCAAGACAATCGCCAGGCCTGTCTCGATCAGTTCCCCCATGGGGATGCTCTTGACCCGGTATTTTCCGCCCCGGGCATAGGCCAGGAGCTGGTCGGTCAGCCGCGACATCCGCTCATAGGTCGCTCGCATCTTTGAAAGGTAATCCGCGGCACCTCCTTGCTTTCCAATCTCCATTTCAAGGCCGTCGAGACTCATGCTGATCACGCTCAAGGCATTGTTGAATTGATGGGCGACTCCTCGCGCCAAGGTGGCGATGGATTCCATCTTCTTGGCTTCGTGCAGCCTGGCCTCCAGGTCTTTCCTTTCGGTCTCCGCTCTCCTGCGCTCCGTGATATTGCGACCCACACCCAGGAGACCCTCGGCCTTGCCCTGAGCATCGCGAATGAAGCTGACCTTCTGCTCACTCCAGGTGGTGGAACCGTTCTTGCAGCGAAACTCCAGTTCCGTGGTCCTTGAGGGTCATTCAGAGTTGCGCTGTCCTGCCGCTTCAGCTAGGCTGAACCTGAAGTTAGAATCCGTTTCCGGAGGCGGTCCCGATGATCGGCCAGCGCCTGTTGCAT
>JALOPA010000670.1 GCA_025454125.1 Thermodesulfobacteriota bacterium | reverse complement strand
CAGGTCCATCTTCGTTCGCGGCCTACAGGTCACGGGATAGGTTGAACGAATACGCTTTATCCCCATTCGCAACCGGTTCATGAGGCCACGGGGCTTCTTCGGTTTCTTTCTTGAGAGAGGCCCCCAGGGCTTTCTGCTGCAAGGATTTCAAAAAGCCTGCCTGCGATACCCTATTTTAGGCACGAACGTCGGGAAGACAAGGGAGGCCGGATGGGCCGGGCGGATCAGGACGAAAGCCAGGAGAGCACTTTCTTCGACATGTCCTCAGCGCGGCGAAGAACATCCTGGAGGTCCAGGGTCAGGAGCTTTCGGTTTTCCATGACCAGTCTGCCGTGGATGAGCGAGTGGCTCACGTCGCTCCCTTTTGCCGCATAGACCAGGTGGGAGTAGGGGTTGTACATGGGCGTGAGATGCGGTTTGCGGATGTCCACCACGATCACGTCCGCCTTTTTGCCCACTTCCAGAGAGCCGATGCGATCCGCCATGCCCAGCGCTTTGGCGCCCGAGAGGGTCGCCATGTTCAGGACGCTCCTGGCGTCCAGCACGGTCGGGTCCATGGCGCCGACCTTGTGGAGCTTGGCGGTCGTGTCCATCTCTTCAAAAAGGTCCAGATTGTTGTTGGACGCGCACCCGTCGGTTCCCAGCCCCACGGTGATCCCCAGGGACAGTAACCTCGGAACAGGGCAGATGCCTGAAGCAAGCTTCATGTTGCTCTCCGGGTTGGTGATGGCTTTCACGTCATGGGCCACCATCCTCCGGATCTCTGCATCGTCCAGGTGCACGCAGTGATCGGCGATGACGTGGGGGCCGAGAACTCCAAGGGACTCCAGGTGTTCAAAGGGTTTCTTGTTGTATTTCTTTCTCACCTCTTCGATCTCGCTCGCACTCTCCGCCACATGGATAATGAGAGGAACCCTGTGGTTTACGGCCAACTGATTGGCGCGAACCAGCAGGTCCGGGCTGCACGTGTACACGGCGTGGGGCTCCACTGCAATGGAGACCAGAGGGTGGCCTTCCCACTTTCGGATCAGGGACCGGGTGTACTTCAGGCCTTCCTCGACAGGGCCGTAGTTGGGGGACGGGAAATCGTAGAGGACTTCGCCCACGAGACAACGCATTCCGGCAACCTGAGCAGCTTCAGCGACCGCCTCTTCAAAGAGGTACATGTCACAGAAGGTCGTGGTGCCGGAGAGAATCATCTCGGCACAGGCCAGAAGGGCGCCGGTTCGAACGAACTCTCGGTCCATGCGGCTTTCCACAGGGAAGATGTAGTGGTTGAGCCAGTCCATGAGAGGGAGGTCGTCGGCAAGCCCTCGGAACAGGGTCATGGCCGCGTGGGTGTGGCCGTTGATGAGACCGGGAAGAATGAGGCCGCCTTTTGAGTCTATGGTTTTAGCGGCCCGGATCTCCTGCGGATCTCCCCTTGAGACAGAAGAAATGGTGTCCCCCCGGATGCAGAGGAAACCCTTCTCGATGAGGGTATGCTGCGGGTCCATGGTGAGGATGGTGCCGTTCTTGATGAGGATATCGACTTCTTTCACGGTCAAACTCCCAGTCTGGGCTCGAGTTGCCCTAAATCCGAAGCACGAAATCCGAAATCCGAGACAAATTCAAAATAAAGAATCCAAATGATCAAAACAAAACCAGATTCTTGTCCGACCGGTCTTGTTTCGTGTTTTGGTCACTTGAGCTTTGTGCTTGTTTCGGATTTCGTGCTTCGAATTTCGAATTTTCATCGTTTAGGCAAATAGGGGTGTATCTCAATTGGCCAATATGTGTTTTGCTACAAGCTCGCGATCACTGCCTCCAGCAGCGGTGCCAGCTTTTCCCCGGCTTTTCCTGCAGTGGCGATGACCTCTTCAATGGCGATCTTCTTCATCTGATCCGGGATGTTCACGTTCGTGATGGCCACAATGGCCAGCACGCGAAGCCCGCAGTGCACCGCAACGATCACCTCGAGTACCGTGGACATGCCGACGGCATCGGCGCCGGCTGTGCGAAGAAATCGCGTTTCCGCAGGCGTTTCCAGACTCGGGCCCAGGATCCCCACGTAGACCCCCTGTTTCAGGGAGATCCCCAGCTTTCGGGCCTTCTCGGCTGCGAGGCCGACCAGGGCCTGGTCATAGACCTGGGACATGTCAGGAAATCGAGGACCGAAGGAATCCAGATTAGGGCCGAGGAGAGGGTTCCTGCCCGTCAGGTTGATATGGTCCGTTACCACCATGACATCGGCAGGCTGAAACAAAGGGTTCAATCCGCCTGCAGCGCTCGATAGGAACAGGAATTCGGCGCCCAGGCTGGCCATGACCCGGACAGGGAAGGTCACCTCTTGAGGGGAATAGCCTTCATAGAGGTGAAATCTCCCTTCCATGGCCATCACGGTCTGCGTGCCGAGACGGCCGACGGCCAGAGTGCCCTTGTGTCCCGTGATGGTCGAGACAGGGAAATGGGGAATCTCGCTGTAGGGGATACGGAGATGGACCTCCACATTTCGGGTCAGGTCTCCCAAGCCGGTTCCTGTGATCAAGCCGATTCTGGGACGAAACGGAATCCTCTCCAAAAGGAAGCCTGCAGCCTTCTGGATCTCCTCAATCATGGTGTCCTTCTCCTGGCGCCGTGCCGCAAGGGGCTAATTTTTCAACGAGCCCTAATTGACGGCTTCGTAAGAAGTCGTCACCCCGGTGAACCCGCCAGAGGTTTACCCGCCTCCGGAGGGCGGACAAGAACCGGGGTCCAGATATCCTGCAAGTGCTCGAAGA
>JALOPA010000669.1 GCA_025454125.1 Thermodesulfobacteriota bacterium | reverse complement strand
GATCTTCTTTCCGTTAACTTCTCGTATTTGTGATTTAATTTTACATCACACGACCGCAATGCCCTTCATCGACACGTTGCCGTCGGTTCCCTTTACAAACGGGAGGGCCTTTGCAGGGACCGCAAGGGTTCTTCCCGGGCCCCGAACTTCATTTCAGCGCTTTGAGGGTTGCCCTGGCTTCATCGGCCCCCTGAAAGGCCGGATTAAGCTTGAGCGCTTCACTCAGTTCCTTTTTGGCCAGGTCGCGGTTGCCGTTCTTGTAGTATGCCATGCCCAGATGGTACCGGATCACAGGCTGATTCGGAAGCTTCTCCGCCGCCTCCTTCAGGTACGCCACCGCCCTTCCGGGGACATTCTTCTTGTAGTAGATCAGGCCGAGCGTATCCGAAATGTTGGGATCGTCCGGCGCCTGCTCTTTCGCCTTTTGCGCCAGATTCAGGGCCACGTCGATGTTTCCACCCCTCTCCGCATAGAGGTAGGCCAGGTTGTTCGCCGCGGGCGGATAGTTTGGCCTGCTTTTCAAAGCCCTCTCGTAGAGCTCCTGGGCCTTGTCCAGGTTCTTCTCGCTCTCGTAGATCATCCCCAGGACCATGAGGGCCGAAAGGTTGTTCGGCGTTTTTTCGATCACCGCCGAGTATTGACCCTTTGCCTTGTCCATCATTCTTTGCCGCAGGTAAAAATCCCCAAGGGAGGTTTGCAGGGACGGCTGGTTGGGGTCCAACTCAACCGCTTTTTTCAGGTTTGCTTCCGCTTTCGCGATATCCTTGTTGGCTGCCTGCAGGTCCCCCAGCATGTTGAAGAGATAAGGGTTCTTCGGATTGAGGCGAATCTGCTGCTCCACCCTCTCGATGGCCTTCTGGGGCTCCTTCCGACTCATGTGGACTGAGACGATGAACCGAAGGGGATCCAGATAATTGGGCTGCAGGGAAAGGGCCTTTTCGAAGCTAGCCAAGGCCCCCTTTTCGTTTTTCTGAATCAGGAAGATTCGGCCCAGCTGGGCATGCCCGACGGGGTCGTTCGGGGATATCCGGATGAGATCTTCGTAAACCCTGGTTGCCTCCGGAATATTGCGCTTGCCGAGAAGAGCACTCCCGAGGAGGAGGTGGGCGGGCACACTTCTCGGATGATTCTTCAACACGCCCTTGATCTCGTCGATGGCCTGTCCGGCATTGCCTTCCCGGATCTGGATGTCCGCCAGGAGGAGAAGCGGCTGCTCCCACTTTGGACTCAGCTTCACCGCCTCCGCCAGCGAGGCCTTTGCCTGCTGCATGTTCCGGTTTCCCAAATGGGCCATGGCGATCAGGTATTGGGTCATGGGCACTTTGGGATTGTCTTTTGCGTAAGCCTGGAACAGGTTCAACGCCTGATCGAATTCATTGCGATTTAAGAATATCCTCCCCTTGAGGAGCATGGCCTCCTGGCTTTTCGGATTGATCTTCAGAATGTCTTCCGTCCACTTCAGCCCTTGATCAAACTTTTTCTCCTGGATGTAGAAATCAGCCAGCTTTGCGAGGGCCTGCACATTCTTGGAGTCCTTTGCCACCGCTTCCTTGAAGGCGGACTCGGCCTTGTCCTTCTTGTTCCAGGACAGATAGAAATTCCCCAAACGAATCCTCATGGCCGCATTGTCGGGTGACAGTTCCGTACTCCTGATGAACTGTTTTTCCGCATCTTCGGGCCTGTTCACGGCCGCATAAAAGTTCCCCAGCATCACGGCCGCGTTCACGTCCTTAGGCGCAATCCTTACCGCCTCGGCATACTCCCGCTCCGCAAGATCTCTCTTGCCCGATCGCAGGTAGAATTCGGCCAAGGCGAACCGGGCCGCCATAACGCTCTCATCCACCTTGACGGCCGCCTTGAGGGTTTCTTCGGCTTGCGGCAAATCCTTTTTCAGGATATAGAGGTTCGCCAGATGGAGATATGCTTCCTGTTTCCTGTCCCCTTCGGTCGCTTTCCGGCTCTCCAGAAAGGCCTTTTCCAGATCCTTCTCCCTCAGGAAGATGTTGCTGAGAAGCATGTGCGCGGAGGAATTCCCCGGCTCTTTCGCCAGAACAGCCTCGGCCTGCTCACGGGCCTTCTGTCGATTCCCGGACAGGAGGAGCAGCTGCCCCAACTGGTTGCGGGCGTCTACCATCCCCGGGTCCAGTTCAACCGACTTGGACAGCTCGGCGTAAGCCTCGCGGACCATTCCCATTCGCAAATAGGTCAGGCCCAGTTTGTGGTGAGCCTTTACATGCCCTGGCTCCAACTGGATTATCTTCTTGTATTCGATGGCGGCATCGCGTGTCTTGTTTTCCTGGAAGAACTGCTCAGCCTTCTTCCAGTGTCGCTCGATCTTCGCCTCCTTGGAGCAGCCGGACAATGCCAGCAGCATGGAGAGAAGAATCAAAGAAAAAACCAGGACCAGAGCGTTCTTCCTCTCAAAGTGCATCATTCGTCTCCTTCCGTCTGATGGCAGTGCTCATTGAAAAGACTGAGTGTCCGGGCAAGATTTCACCCCGCGCCAGAGGCGCCGGCTGCCGGGCCACCCGATAATGCCTTATTATTTCGGTTAGTTACATGTTAGGATGGAACCCATAACACGAGCGTCGCACTTATCACAATGATTTTACTTGGTTAATGAACATTGTACGAGTGCAGTGATTGACAAAATGTCCTCGACTTCTGAAAATCACTCTGCTAATACGCTAAAACAAATAGTAATGCCATATATAATCTGTCGTACTGGGGGTGGGGGATCATGAAAAAGCGGGCAGTGGT
>JALOPA010000668.1 GCA_025454125.1 Thermodesulfobacteriota bacterium | reverse complement strand
GCCCGTTCCGCCACAGGCTCGCAGGCCGAGAACGAAAGGTCGGGGTGCAAGGTCAGGAGCCAGGCGGCCGGTACGCCGTATCCGCACCCCACATCAAGGACCTTCCAGCCCGGCTTCACGAAGTCGGCGAGTCTGGGGAACATGGGGTCGAGCAGGATCTTGAACCGGGCAAAGAGACGGGGGAAAGCCTCAAGGTGCCTGTACCGCCTGAGGGTGGACCGGGTGTGCTGCTTTGATCCGGCGCGCACACGCGGGGCCGGCGCCGGGCGGGCCGAATACATCCGCCGGAGCAGAGGAGGCACCATCCAAAAGGCGCCGGCCATGGAATAGAAAATCCCGAGAAAGGTGCTGATCCCGGCATCTCGCAAAACCGCATGCTGCGCGAAAAGCAGCGAACCGAATCCCACAAGCGTCGTGAGACCGCAGAGCATGACTGTCACGCGAAATCCGTCGGACCTCGGATTGGGAGCGGTCCCGAACCGCTGATAACTGCGCACGAAATAGACGCCCGATTCCAGCCCAAGGCCCACGAGCAGGGGGGCCAGCATCAACGAAGGGATGGATAAAGAATGCCCCAGAAGTCCCATGGTGCCCAGAGTGGCGATGAGCGAAAAGGTCACCGGCGCAATGGAGAGCAGAAGAAGCTGCCAGTCCAGAAAGACGAGGAAAAGGCAGACCGTGGTGACGACCAGGACGATCAGGAGAATCCAAACGAAGGATCTGTTCATCTCCCCGGCCAAATGACTCGAGAAATGACGGGCGTCGAAAAAGAGGAATCCCTGCTGCCGGGCCTGCTCAAAAAAGCGAGAGGCATCGTAGTTGGCCCCCGGCATGAGCGTGTCCACCAAGACCCATCCGTCTTTCGTCCCCTCAGGAAACACACCGAAGGCTGCCAGGAACTCCTGGGGAAAGGGCGACGGCCGCTCCGCAGGCTGATGAAGCGCCCTGAGAAAAGGCTCGAACGCATCCGGCTTGAAGCCCAGCTTCACAGACGTTTGTTTCAGGGAGTTGTCCAGATGAAGGATGCGCTCCTGGGACCAAAAATCGATCCAGGCCTTCCGGTTCCTTTCCTGAGCTTCAGGCCCTGGCAAGAGCATGGATCGAGGCAGGTCCTGGCCGAGCACCGAGGAATCCCGCTCCCTCTTCAGAAACAGGGCCAAGCGGTCCACCTGCGTCAGCAGATCCTCCGCAGTGCCGCCTCGCACCATGAGAGAGGGCTTGGCGGACATGTCTCCCCAGACCTTCTGAAGCGCCTGTTCCGCCTCCAGGGTCTCTTTGCTCGGGGTGTTCATGGCTGCCAGGTCCACGTTGAATTCGAGCTTTGCAAAGAAGAGCATGGCCAGAGCCAGAGCCAGGCAGACCCCGACCGACCACCCGCCGGATCTCTGGATGATCCAGTCCATGAACCGTTCCAGCGGCAACGGTTTTTCTCTCTTTGAAGCCTCGATGCGGGGGAGAACCAGAGGGTAAAAGAGGTGCGCAAAGACCGCGGAAATTCCTACCCCGAGAGCGGCAAAGATCCCCACCTGCGCAAACAGCGGGATCCCGATGGCCGCAAGGGACAGGAGAGCCGCCATCGCGGCAAGGAGAGGCATGGAGCCGACCGCCCAGACATCTCTGGAAACGTCTTGGGCCACGGTTCCGCCCGGTCGGTCCAGAAGAATCACGTAGGCTAATCCGTGATCCACGGCAATCCCGATGAGGGCGCCTCCAAAGCCCATGGCCACACCGAAAATGGCCTCCCCTGTGAGCGCATACACAAAGACCGCCAGCATGGTTCCGGCGGTTGCGGGGATCGCTGAAAGCAGGCCGAGCCACGGCCTCCTGAAGCTGAGAAGAACCAAAGGCACAAGACTGAGCATCACCAGGGTGAGGGCTCTGGAGGTGTCGCGCTTGATGATCTCTTCATTGTCGAGGGAGGCCCTGAACGCGCCCGCATAGTCCATGGTGAGACGTTTTCCCTGACGGCCGGAGAATTCGCCCAGGCCGGCGGAGATCTTTTCCATCACCTCGGTCAGCTGACGGGCGAAGGCGGAATCCTGGTTCGGCCGTGTCGGCCGGGCCATGAGGAGCAGGTGCCTGCCGTCCTTGTTCAGGAGATATCCCTGTTCAACTTGGCCGTCACGGAAAGGCAGACTGGAGGAGAGGCGAGCCAGAAAAAGGTTGCGCAGCCCCAGGGGGTCTTTCGCAAAATACTCGGCCTGGCCGATGCTGCCCAGGTCGAGAAACTGCCGAAGACCATCCTCCAGGAGCGCCTCGACCCGGCCCGGTTCCAGGAGAGGCTCCACCTGGGTTTTCAAGTCGACCTCGCTCAGCAGAAAGGGCAGGTTGTCCGTCACGGTTCCAAGAAGGACGGCGAAGGCGCCTGCAGCGCTGCCGCTGGATACGACTCTCACAAGTCCGCTTTCGGTCAGAAGGGCAGAGGCGAGGTCTGCCGCCTTCACGAGATCCTCCCTGGCCGCAGGGCCGGCGGGAGCGTTGATCTGGATAACGATGTTGTCAAGGACAGGGTGATGTCTAAGAATCTGCTCCGCTGCAAGAATCACCTTGTCGCCCCGGGGCAAGGTCGCCACAATGTCGTTGTTCACGGTGAGACTGTTCACGCCCCACCCGAAAGCGACCCCCACACCGGCCAGCAGGGCCAGAGCCAGGAGGTATCTGGTTTTTGCCGTTGGACTGGTCATCCGACCCCGTGTTTTCTCTTTCTCCTCGTGGAGGGGGTAAAGATTCTTTGCGCAATCAGGCGGGTGAATGTTTTTGT
>JALOPA010000667.1 GCA_025454125.1 Thermodesulfobacteriota bacterium | reverse complement strand
GCATAGAGGAGCTTCTCGAAACCTATCGAAGAGCGATTGCCCTCACCTACAGAGCCATGGCGGAAGAGGGTGTTCTGAAGGTGTGCTCCGAGTGTGCTCAGGGCTCCGCGGGGAGCTGCTGTTTTGAAGGCGTCGAGGAGTGGTATGACCCTGTTTTGCTCCTGATCAACCTGCTTCTGGAGGTCCCGCTGCCCACGGAGCGGGAGATCCCGAAGGCCTGTTTTTTTGTGGGACAGGGAGGCTGCAAGCTCCGCGGACGCTATGCGTTCTGCGTCAACTTTTTGTGCCCCAAGCTCCAGGCCGGGATGAAGAACGGCAAGCTCCTGAAAGCCACCGGAGAAGAACTCCTCTGCGGATGGGAACTGGAAAAAGAAATCCGCCGCCGGATCGCCTCGGGAACGGGGCGGGGCATTTCACAACGTAGCCGTTTCGCTTTGTGATATCGTCGCAGAAAAAAGGCCATCCAATTCACAAAGCTAAACTGTAACCTCGCAGCAGGGCTTCCGGTCATGAAAGAATACTCGGACCCCAGAATGCACTCGGCCGAACATATCCTCAACCAGACCATGGTCCGGATGTTCAACTGCGGCCGCAGCTTCCGCGCCCATATTGAAAAAAAGAAGTCAAAGTGCGATTATCACTTTGATCGGCCCTTGACCCGGGAGGAGATCGAGGACATCGAATCCAAAGTCAACCAGGTCATTGACTCGGATCTCCAGGTGCGGGAGGAATTCCTGTCAAGAGAGAACGCCCAAACGCAATACAATCTCGAGCGTCTTCCGGAGCAAACGGGCGACCGGATCCGCATTGTCAAGGTGGGGGATTATGATTCCTGTCCATGCATCGGCCCGCATGTGAGCAAAACCAGGGAAATAGGCCGATTCCACATTATCTCGAGCAGCTTCGAGGATGGGGTTTTGAGGATACGGTTCAAGTTGGCAGGTTCCTAAAAACCCGTTTTGCCGACTTTGTTGTCATTCCCGCGCAGGCGGGAATCCGGGCTTTCTTAAGTTTTCTGGACTCCCGCCTGCGCGGGAGTGACGAACGGATTGTGATGTTCAGCAGCCCGGACCAGGAGGGTGACCATGTTCGACTACCTGCTCTCTGAAGAAGAAAAAGCTCTCAAGGCCGAAGCCAGACGGTTTGCGAAGGAAGATATTCCAAGCTCCCTGATTCGCGACATGGACAGCGAGAGAATCCGATTCCCTAAAGAGTTTCTCCAGAAAGCGGCTGCACGAAACCTCCTCGGCCTTCGTTTCTCACCGGCCTGGGGAGGCCGGGGCGCGGGGTGGACCGGAGAGGTGGCGGCCTTGGAAGAGCTGGGCGTGCTCGGATCGAGCCTGTCCTGTCTCTACTCTCTCGTGAGCATCGTGGGGGAGGCAATCCATCTCTTCGGCACGGAGGAACAGAAGCAAAAATACCTCAAACCGACCCTTGAAGGGAAACTCTGCTGCGCCGAAGCCCTCACCGAACCCAGAGGCGGTTCCGACTTCTTCGGCGCCACAACCCTCGCCAGGAAAGACGGGGACCACTACATCCTGAACGGCCAGAAGCGGTTTGTGGTGGGCGCCGAAGGGGCCGACTATTTTCTGGTCTACGCCAGGTCCGCAGTGAGCGCCCCTGCGCATCAGTCCATCTCCGCCTTTCTTGTGGACAGGGATTCCGGTGTCGAGGTCAAACACGTTTACGGACTGCTTGGGTCCAGGGGCGGCGGCACGGGGCGTCTGTATTTTCGGGACGTGAGAGTGCCAGGCTGCAACCTGGTCGGGCCTGAACACGGCGGGGCCCTGGTCTTCAACAAGATGATGGTGCCTGAGAGGCTGACCACGGCTTCCGCCTCATTGGGCATGGCCCGCTCCTGCCTGGAGATCGCGGCGCGATACTCCAACAGAAGGAAAGCCTTTGGCGAACCCATCCGCAACTTTCAGGCGGTCAGCTTCAAGATCGCGGACTGCGTGACCCGCCTGGATGCGGCAAGAAGCCTCGTTTACGTGACGGCTCGCCGGGTGGACCAAGGGATGGACTCCAGAAGGATGGTCTCGGAAGCCAAGAAAGTCTCTACGGAAATGCTCTGGTCCGTGGTGAACGATTCCATGCAGGTCATGGGAGGGATCGGTTACACCAACGTCTATCCGGTGGAGCGGTTTCTCCGCGACGCCAGGCTTCAGATGATTTGGACCGGCACCAACGAAGTCATGAACCTCCTGATCCAGCATGAGTTTTACAAGGAGCTTCTGGCCAAGAAGGAAGACACCCGCAACATTGAGTTGGATGCCCTGGACGAAGAGGGCGAAGAAGAGAAAGTCTACGAGTAATCTTCAGTTGCTTGCGAAGAAGGAACGCAGTAAGGTCTTGCTAAGGATGCAGAAGGCTGCATCTTGCCGTCGGAATGACTATCTTTTGAGCAACGCGCATGAGCGCACCCACTCAGAAAGGAGGGGAGAACCATGAGAGTCCTTATCAAGCGTATTCTTTGCGCCACGGATTTCTCGGATTTCTCGAACCATGCCATTCCCTATGGCATTGCCCTGGCGAGGGAGTTCAAGGCGAAACTTTATGTGTCTCACGTGATTGATCTCTCCTCCGCTGCGATTTACGGCGAGGCGGTTTTTGCCCTGGAAGAGCAGCAGAGCAGGATGACGGCCTACGCCCACAAGGAAATGACGCGGCTCATGGGCAAGGAGTCCCTGGACTGGGAACCTCTGATTACAGTGGGCAATCCGGCCAACGAGATTGCACGCCTGGCCGCCGACAAACAGATC
>JALOPA010000666.1 GCA_025454125.1 Thermodesulfobacteriota bacterium | reverse complement strand
GTTCGTTCCCGTCCTGGCGGGTGTTGGCCGTCACGCTGTGAACGTTCTTCTCGTAGAAGAGATGGGTCTCGTATTCCATCTCGGGAATGGCGGTCATGTAGATGCCGGCCAGAGCCAGGGTGCCCCCTTTGCGGAGGCGGGCCAGGGCCTGGGGAATGAGAGGCCCGGCGGGGGCGAAGATGATAGCGCTTTCGGCCTCCACCGGCATGTCCTCCGCACGCGGTCCGGCCCATTCGGCGCCCATCGAGAGGGCCAGCTGCTGATGTTTCTCGTCCCGTGAACATACGTAGACCTTGCAGCCCCAGTGCCGGGCGATCTGGATCACGATGTGAGCCGACGATCCGAATCCGTACAGGGCCAGGTTCTGACCCGGCCGGCACAGGCTGCGCTTGAGGCTCCGGTACCCGATGATCCCGGCACAGAGCAGCGGGGGCGCCTCGGTGTCCGAGAAGGCCTCCGGGATGGCGTAGGCGAAGTCTTCGGGCGCGACGACGTATTCGGCATAGCCGCCCGGCCGGTGATAGCCGGTGAAGAGAGAATCTTCACAAAGATTCTCCTTGCCTTCCCGACAGTAGGCACATTGGCCGCAGGTGTGGTGAAGCCATGCGATGCCGACGCGATCCCCCGGAGCAAAGCGCCGGGCACCCGGGCCCGGCACGTCCACCTCGCCCACCACCTGATGGCCCGGTATCACCCGATGGCCCAGTGGAGGCAGTTCACCTTCGATGACATGGAGGTCTGTTCTGCAGACGCCGCAAGCCTTCACCCTCACCCTGATTTCTCCAGGGCCCGGGGTCGGCTGGGGAACGTCTTCCCATCGGAGGGGACGGGATTCAACGGATGCGCAACGATGGAGAATCATGGCTTTCATGATGTGGCCCCTTTGCTGAGGAGGATTGGAGCTGCGGGTTTCGAGTTTCGAGTTTTGGGTCAAGGGTTCCGGGAGACGGAGAAACAGCACATCCTGAAGGCCCCAATCCGAAACTCGCTTTGCGTTCACCCTGGAGGCAGATGGGGAATATTCCCTGGAATACAGTTCATTGCTGATTGATTTGTCATGACCATTCTCTCATAATGACCGAAAGGGAGGCAACCTTTGGTGAGGAGGTCAACTTGTCGTCCATGACCGACAGCGACACGAAGCCAGTGGGGAGGCCGCGATCCGGCCGCTGGCGGCTGGGGATCGTGGCGGCGGTGCTCCTCACGATGGCATCCTTGTTTGGGGTGGTATTTCAGGCAGCTGGGTTCCAGCAATATGTGGTTCTTTCCTGGTTGGAGGACCTTGAGCGGCGTTGCGGCATCCACATGGATATGACCGCCTATTCCTGGAACTGGCCCATCCGGCTGACCATTGAAGATGTGAAGATACAGGTTGAGGGCAAACCGCTCCTCCAATCGGACCGTGCAGAGATCTCTTTCAGTCCGATGTGGCGTAAACCCTTCTGGCATGCGACGGAACTGGTTTTGGATCACCCGATATTCTACCTTCAAAAAGACTCCCGCGGGCGTTGGAGAGGCGTTCCGCCGGTTACGAAGATTCCCGATGCCGTGCCCCGTGTTCGCTCGGGAGGCTCCATGGGGGATTCAGCCCTGACCATCACCATTCGGGTCCAGTCGGGAGCCATCGTCGCCGAGCAGGACGGCCACCGCGTGCTGAGCGCTGGAAACGTCTCCGGACAGCTGGTCGTTCCTTACGACGGCGGGGTTGGGGTGGGTTCGCTTCTGGCGAACCTGCAATACTTGCGGCCAGCTGCACCCCGTGCCCTGACCCTTCGCGGAGGGAATGCGAATCACCCGGAAGAATCTGCACGCTGAGGATTCCCTGATGCCAATCCGCCGATTTCGGAAACAACGGCTTTTCCGTTGCTGTCGCGTCACGCTGTGATCATTATGAGAAAGCCGGCCGGTTAAGGTGAACTGCCCATGTTGGAGTAAGACGAGATGAACATGCAGGAAATCCGTTCCAAGGCTAAGGAAATGGGGATCAATTCCTTCGGAAAGACCAAGATCGAGTTGATCCGCGCGATTCAGAAAGCGGAAGGCAACTTTGACTGTTACGGCACGGCCTCCGATTACTGCGACCAGGTGGATTGCAGTTTCCGATCGACGTGCCTGGGCGAGGCCCCCAAGCCTCGCAAGACAAGCCCCAAGAAGACGGGAGGTGTTTGAACGTGAACATGGAGCCCAACCAGCACGATGTGCTCATGACCATCCAGAATAACAAACGACCGGACCAGTTGATTCACGTTGTGCGTGACCATGCCACGGGGGGGTTCAGGACGGAGGGTTTGAAGAGTCTCTTTGGTGTCAAAGAGATCCGGATCGATTTTCAGGAAATGATGCAAGCCGTCCCCGAATATGGCGAAGTCCTCTCATTCCTCCTCGAGACCATGTCGGCAGCCAAGGAGCTGAATCTGCCCTACGCTTACGAGAATGAGTTCAACTACCGCAATTTTCATTTCACTCTCCATGCGGACGGGGACTATCGGGTCCTGCATCGGGTGACCTGACGGCCGGCGCCGTCGATCGTTCCGGGCTCTTTGCCGACCTTACTCTGCACCCTCGCCCCTGCCACGTTGCAAAACCCGGGCGCACATCGAACCTGCCTCAGGGTGATCCATCTTCCATAAGCCTTTGCCGTCCTCTTTGAGCTCAAGCAGAAGCTTCTTCTGCCCTCCTCGCGGGTCCGACGCATGGTACTTTCCGGCGAGATCCCTGTCCGGCCCGCAGGACAGTGCTGTCAAAGCGCACAGGAACAGTGCCAGGGTTGTGAGCGCGCATCGCATGGTTACTCGTCCTTGATCTGGATCAGGAACCTGCGCTCCAGTTGCAGCGCCGAATCGAAAGTGTAGACGTGGAAGGCCATCGCGAGCCAGATGAAATCCCTCATCAGAGTGGTCCACGTCATGGGCTCTTCCATGCTGTGGAAGCAGCCGCAGCCAATGGGAATATTCCGCATCAGAGTGAGGCTGATGGCGGCGATGAATAGCACCAGCATGCCGCCGATCATGCAGACCGCCGACTTGGAGCGGAGCCCCACCACAAGGAGGATTCCACAGATGAGCTCCGTCCAGGGCATGACAATGGCCATCAGGTTGACAGCCCAATAGGGAACGATCTGGTAGGAAGCGATATTCTCTGCAAATTCCAAAGGGTAGCTGATCTTGTACATGCTCGCATAAATTAAAATGGAGCCGAGGTAGATCCGCAGCACCAGGGCCAGGTAGCGGTGGCCAAAAATCCGAACGGCGCGATCCCCAAAAGTCCTCATTGGACCGGGTACCC
>JALOPA010000665.1 GCA_025454125.1 Thermodesulfobacteriota bacterium | reverse complement strand
ATCCGGGGTCATGGGTCGCATCAAGTTTGACGACGGTCAACAGGCCATTTTCGGAATGGATCCGAAAGAATCCGCGGTGGCGTGCGTTTTTCAGTGGAACGAAAAGGGAGAACGGGTCAATGTGTTCCCTGAAGCCATTGCAGATGCGAAGATCCAGCTTCCTGCAGGTTTGAAGTCCGCGAAGTAACCAAGCAGTGACAAAGGTACAAAGGCACAGAGGCACAGAGGGACAAAGCAGAAGATTTCTCCTTTTGGTTACCCTTTGCACCTTTGTGCCTTGTCTCTTTGTCCCTCAAAAGGAAGTTCAATCGTGTTCTTAGGAACGGTTGTCTACGCCATCATCAACAGCGTCATCCTGATCCTGATGTCCATGGGGTTCAACCTGACCTTCGGCATCAGCGGGGTGTCCAACTTTGCCTACGGGGCTCTGTATATCCTTGCCGCCTTCGTGACCTGGATGCTTCTGTACCTCCTGGGCATTCCCTACCTGATCTCGGCGATCCTCTCCATTGTGTTGACGGCTTTCATCGGCGCGCTCATGTACCGCTTCATCCTGATGCGCGTGCGCGGGCAAGCCCTGTCCGAGGTGATTGCGACCTTCGGGATCGGATTGGCCATCCTGGAGTTCTTCCGTTACCTGGGCTTCGTTGGAGTGGAGTATGCCCTGCCTGTGTTCATCGATGAAAGCTTCATGATCGGAGAGGTTTATGTGGACATGCAGAGGATCCTGATCGTGATCGCGGCTGCGGTCCTCGTGTTCCTGCTCTGGCTTTTTGTCCACCAAACCTCCCTGGGTCTGGCTTTCCGAGGCATTGCTCAGGACGAGCGAACGGCTCTCACTTTCGGCATGGATTCGGATTGGATCGCCACGTTGAGCGTCTCTCTGGGGGCAGGGCTTGCGGCTATCGCGGCAACGATCATCATCCCCTTGGGAACGATCACGGTGAGCCAGGGCTATGACGTCCTGATCAACGCGCTGGCCGTCTCCATTATCGGAGGTCTGGGCAGTACGGGCGGAGTCATCGTGGCGAGCCTCGTGGTGGGCTTTGCACAACGCTTTACGGACACCTACATCGGGTCCCACTGGACCATGATCGTGAGCCTGATCGCTATCCTGATCGTTTTGGTGATCAAGCCGTCAGGACTCTACGGGAAACAGAAGGAACTGGAAGAAAGAATCTGAGGAAATAAGGAAAAACGAATTTCGAATATCGAACCGCAGAATACCGAATGTCGAAAGGAGCAGAACAGTCTGAACCGGGTTGTCATTTCGGCGAAAGCCGGAATCCACATCAAGGTCAGGGCAGAGGATATCTTCGCTCTCTGTTCCTGGCGGGAGATGCTCTATCTTTCAGCGCCCAGGCTCATTCCCATCCTGGGCTTCATCCTTCTTCCCCTGGTGTTGGGCGATTACTGGCAAAGGGTCCTGCTCTCCGTGGCCGTCTTCGCGCTCCTGGCTATCAGCTGGGATATCCTGGCCCAGAGCAGCATGGTCTCTCTCGGACAGGCGCTCTTTTTTGGAATGGGCGCCTACTGCTCCGGAGTTCTCAACCACTATTTCGGGCTGAGCCCTTTCGTGACCATTCCCATTGCGGCGGTCCTGGGAGGCGCCATTTGCACGGTTCTCCTTTTGCCGGTCCTGAGGCTTCGCGGTGTGTATTTCGCCATGGTCACGCTGATCATCCCTCTCATGCTGGAACGCATGATCGAAGCGACCAAGATTTTCGGAGGCACAGAGGGAATCAGCGGCCTCACCGCTCTTCCGTCCAAATGGCTGGAGCTTTACATTCTCCTGGGCGCGGTGCTGGCCGCTTTGTTCGGCTTCAGGCGTCTCATGACCTCGGATTACGGCCTGGTTCTCAAAGGCATCAAAGACAATGACCGCTCGGTCATGAACGCGGGAATCAACATCTACTGGTTCAAGATCCAGGCTCTGTTCATTGCCGCGGCCGTGGGGGCCTTTGCAGGCGCCATGATGACCCATGTTTACCGCTTTGTGGGCATGCCCGTGTTTGCCCTCGACTACTCGATTCTCCCTATTGCGGCCGCCATGGTGGGAGGGGCGGGCACCTTTGCCGGCGCTGCGCTCGGGGCTTTCATTTTGGTTCCCCTCTCCGAGGCCCTCAGAGCGCTGGGCGGATTGAGAATTGTCTTTTATGGGGTCTTCCTGGTGGTTTTCGTTGTGGGGCTCCCGGAGGGGATCTTCCACTTTGTTTCGCGGAAGTATCACCAGATCGAACGCTGGGTCGAGGTGGAGAAATGAGCGAGACTCCCCTGTTGAGCGTGACGGAACTTTCAAAGGCCTTTGGCGGAGTTCACGCCGTCAACCGGCTGAGTTTCGATCTCCACAAGGGAGACCTGCTCGGGATCATCGGACCCAACGGCTCGGGCAAGACGACCACCGTGAACCTCATCACAGGGTTCGTAAAAGCGAGTTCCGGGAGAGTCCTTTTCAAAGGCCAGGAAATCACCAGCATGGCGCCGTACAAGATCGTTCGCCTCGGGATCGCGAGAACGTTCCAGATGGTCAAGCCCTTTTACCAACTGCCTGCCTTCAAGAACATGATCATCCCTCTTTACTCTCCCAGGGTGAAAGCTCTGGCCGGCGGGAAATACGGGGACCGCAATGCCGTGGCTCTGGATCTGCTCGAAGAAGTGGGGTTTGAACGGGACGCCCAGGTCGCTTACAAGGTGGCCAGCGTGCTCCCTCAAGGATATCTGAAACGGTTGGAACTGGCGAAGGCTATCGCCCTTCAGCCGGAAATCATGATCCTCGACGAGCTCTTCTCCGGGCTCAGTCTGGCTGAAGTGGCGAGCATCGTGCCCATCATTGAGAAGCTTCTCCTGGAAGGCAAGAGCATCATCATGATCGAACACCGACTCAAAGAGCTCTTCAGGATTGCCAACCGGGTGATCGTGCTCAACTATGGACGGAAGATCGCGGACGGATCGGCGAAAGAAGTGATGGAAAACGACGAGGTCAAGAAGGCGTACCTCGGGTCGGAGGACTAGGAAAGAAGATTGGGACACAGATAAACACAGATTTGATGGATCAATAACGAAATGACGGCCTCGTAAGAAGTCTCCAAAGCCGTCACCCCGGCGAAAGCCGGGGTCCAGGACTTCTTGAAATCCCTGGATTCCGGCTTTCGCCGGAATGACGGAAAAAGACTTTTTTCGGCCTTTCACGAACGCATCGAGAAACTATTATCCGTGTAAATCTGTGTTCATCTGTGTCCTGTTCCCTGGTGTTAGCGATGCTTGATGTTCAAAACCTCATGGTCTTTTTTGAAAATGCGCTGGCCCTCAATGACTTCAGCATGAAAGTCGAGGAGGGGGAGATCGTCGGCGTCATCGGGTCCAACAGCGCCGGCAAGACCACGCTGATGAACACCCTCTCGGGTCTTATTATCGACATGCGCATCAAGGAGAAGAGGAGAGGTGGAGAACGGATCACGGTTTACGGAAAGATCCTTTACCGAGGGGAAGATGTTACCGAAACGAGCCCCAGTGATCGTGTAAAGAAGGGGATTGTTCTTTCAAGGGAACGACATCCGATTTTCCCTGAAAGCAGCGTGGTGGAGAATCTGAAGATCGCAGGCTATCTGCGAACGAAAGCCCAGATCCATGAGGCGATGGATTACGTCTTCAAGCTCTTTCCCGCGCTGGTCCACTTGAAGACCCGAAAGGCAGGGTTCATGAGCGGGGGAGAGCAGCAGATGCTCGCCATCGGGATGAGCCTGGTGGTCAAGCCGCAACTGCTGCTCCTGGATGAACCGCTTCTGGGCCTCAGCCCCATGATGCAAAAGACGCTGGTGGATGCCATCTGCAACCTGAAGAAGGATTCGGGCATCACGGTCCTGATGACCGAGCAGTTCGCAAGACCCGTGCTGCCCATCATTGACAGAGGGTATGTCATAGAGAACGGCATGCTGACCCTGAGCGGGACCGGCAAAGAGCTGATGGACAATCCTGAGATCAAGGCAGCTTACTTCGGGGTGTGAGACGATCGAATAGGACACAGATGAACACAGATTTGAGGGATTAAAGAAACAAGAA
>JALOPA010000664.1 GCA_025454125.1 Thermodesulfobacteriota bacterium | reverse complement strand
CGACGAATTCAGCACCGAGGTGAACCTGGCCCTGCTCTATGTGTATGCGAAGACCGAAAACCACGACAAGGCCCGTCAACTCTACTCCCAAATCCTGAGCAACAAATCCATCAATAACTCTCATTCCAAAGCGAAAGACATCTTGAGAGGTTGAGCTGGCAGGAGATGGGCTTCACCCTGTCATTGGCGAGGACCGTGGTTTCCGCAATGCGACGGAACTTGAATACCCTCACGATCTGCTCCGATTCAGGGTTTTCATCTTCCTCTGCCACGCGTTAGCAGGAAACCACCAGCAGCAAGATGAAAAGCCCGACAATTCCCACGAGCATCAACAGAATGAGTGGGATGATCCCTGCAGAATCCCTGAGAAACTTCATTATAACCCTCCTGACAAGTCTTTGTTACAGATTTCCTAAAGATTGGAACTGCGTAATGGGCAACCCCTATCTGCCCAAGAGGCAAATATCTCTTGGTTCATAAACGGGTCTTCCTATAACAAATATGCCCGATAAAGCAACCCTTGCTCATCGTATACGATTGTGGGATATTTGTGACATAAATCTTATGCTGAGTCGAGAGAATGGACGTGGGGCCTAACGTAATTGAAAAAGTTTTCAAGAGAGGGCTAGATGATGGGGTATTCCCTGGGGCGGTGGCGTTGGTGGCACAGGCGGGGAAGATCGTCTTCTTTGAACATGTCGGGCACCGTTCACTGATGCCTGAACGCTCCCCAATGAAAAGCGATACCATTTTCGATCTCGCTTCTCTCACGAAGGTCTTTGCTACCGTACCAACAATCATGAAGCTCGTGACTGAGGGGAGGATCGATCTGGATGATCCTCTTTCGAAGCTTATTCCTTCAGCAGCGCTCGGGGACAAGAAAGATCTCACGCTGCGGTTGCTTTTGGCTCACTCGGCGGGGCTGGTGGATTGGAAACCCTTCTACGAGAAGCTGCGCGAGCACGCATTGGAGAAGCGAAAGAGCCTCTTAAGAGAGTGGATCATCGAGGAGCCTTTTGCCTATGAGCCGGGCAAGGGCAGCCTCTACAGTGACCTCGGGTTCATGCTCCTGGAATGGGTGATAGAGGAACAGACTGGGGAGACGCTGCTGGAATTTGTGAAGGGGAATTTCTATGGAACGCTGGGGTTGAGGAGGACGTTGTTTGGGGGAGGGGAGGGAAGAGGACAGGATGCCGGCCTAGCCGGGGATGACAAGCCTATCTTGACGAACACTGGAAGAGATTTCCCGAGAGAAGAGTTTGCGGCGACAGAGGATTGTCCGTGGAGAAAAAGGGTACTGCAAGGAGAAGTGCATGATGATAATGCGTGGACCCTTGGTGGACACTCCGGGCACGCGGGCCTGTTCAGTACTGCTGAAGAGATCTTTGTGATGGCGAATATGTTGAGAGAACACTACCAGGGAAAAAGAGAGGATTTCTTCAAGCCTAAGACGGTGAGGGAGTTCATTAAGAGACAGGAAATCGTCAAAGGAAGCGATTGGGCGATCGGGTGGGACACTCGGGCATTCGAAGGAAGCAGCGCGGGGAAATACTTTTCCCGGGACAGCGTGGGGCACACCGGTTTCACGGGAACGTCCATCTGGATGGATCTTGAAAGAGACGTGATTGCCATTCTGCTGTCGAACCGAGTGCATCCCAAAAGGGACAACGACAAGATCAAGCAGTTCAGACCCCTGTTTCATGACGCTGTCATGGAGGAACTGGGACTGGTTAATTAGCCACAGACCCACACAGACATTTCGGCCGAGCGACTTGCTCGGCCGAAAGAGTTTGAAGCTGAAGATGATGAAATCCAAATGAAGGATAACCGTCAACGAATGAAAAACCCTCTTATCTTTTTGGCTACCGAAAATCTGTTCCAGATCGTTCCCGGAATCCTTTATTCTCTGCCTCATCGGCAGAGAATAAAGGATGTCCGTGTGCGTCTGTGGCCAATTGAAATGGAGGCTTTGCGTCATGGCTGAAATCAAGAGCACCCTCGACATCATCCTGGAGAAGGCCAAGAAGTTCTCTGCGACCGAAGAAGAGAAGCAGGGCTTCAAGCGCCAAGAACTGGAAAGCAAAATCAAAGGCCTCGTGCAAAAGACCCTTGATGGTGTTCTGAGTGATGAGCGATCCCAAACTGAGGTGGCTGCTCTCCGGGAGAAAGAGAAAGGCCTGGTCGATCAGATTCTAAAAGAAGAAATTGTCGCACGACTGGACGTTGGCGCAAACGCCAAGGAGCTTTTGAAGATGTTGGAATTCACGGCTGGGCCTTCATCTTCCGCGGTGAGGGAAGTCCTTGGTGATTTTGAGAAGAAAGCCGAAAAGCGAAAGGAATCGCGTCTAAACGCTTTGCTCGAAGAGCTTAAGGGAAAAGGAATCTCCGGTTCAGCGGTCCTGCCCAACCCGGATGCCGATCTCGAATGGCTTCGCACAAAATCAGAATTGAGGCGGCAACTGCAAGAGGAGATTCAAGAAAAGCTGAAGCTCGTCTAGCAGGCTGCTGAAAAACGCCCATCTGCGGCGTTACCCTCATCCCTCGTCACTGCGTCCCTAGAGTTGTTTCGATGTGGTGATGAGAAAATCCATCAGGGAGCGGCTGAGGGGAGAAGCCGTTCTCCTTTTGTCCCTGATCAGATAAAAGTACCGGAACATGGGATTGTCTTTGAGCCGGATCGCTTTCAGGACTCCGGCCTTCAGCTCGGTCTCGATGGCGACGGCGGAAAGGATGGAAATGCCTAGCCCCGCCTTGATCCCCTCTTTGACGGCCGTCGAGGTCCCCAGTCGTGCAACCACATGGAGCGACTCAATCCCTTTGAGTCCTGCGCCTTGAAGGTAGGGCTCCATGCTCCTCAGTGTCCCCGATCCGAGCTCTCTCGAAATGAATGGTTCCTGTGCGACTTCCTGAAGGGGAACATCTTTTTTCCCGGCCAGGCGGTGCGTTGAGGGCAGGGCCAGGACCAATTCGTCCTTCCAGAGTTCATGGGTTTCAAGATGCTTGTTTGAGCTTTTGCGGCCGATGACTCCAAGCTCAAACTCCCCTTCGAGAACTCGACTTTCGATTTCTTCAGAGTCGGCGACGGTGAGCGTCACGGTGATCCCGGGATACTGTTTCGAAAACCAACCGACCACTTTAGGGAGGATGTAC
>JALOPA010000663.1 GCA_025454125.1 Thermodesulfobacteriota bacterium | reverse complement strand
AAAGCTCTTGAAGGAACACAACATCAGGCACCTTCCGGTCTTGGAAAAAGGCAAGTTGGTGGGTGTTGTGACCGATCGGGATCTCAAAAGGGCCTCTCCGTCGGATGCCACGGCTCTTGAAGCGCATGAACTCCTCTACCTCATCGCCAACATCAAGGTCCGGGAGATCATGACCAGGAATCCGATCACGGTTCCGTACAATTTCACGATCGAAGAAGCCGCGGAAATCCTTCTCCAGGCGAAAATCTCGGGCATGCCCGTCGTGGACAAACAAGGGAACGTCATCGGGACCATTACCCAGACCGACCTTTTCAAAGTCCTCATTTCTCTCACCGGGGTGGGCAAGAAGGGGGTCCAATTCGCCTTCTTGCTGGAGGATCATCCGGGCTCGATCAAGGAAGTGGCCGACGTGATTCGATCCTACGGCGGTCGAATGGCCTCGATTCTGAGCTCCTATGAGAAGGCGCCGGAAGGCCATCGATATGTCTACATCCGGATGTACGACGTAGACCGGGCCAAGATGCCGCAACTCAAGGAAGATCTGAAGAAGAAAGCCAAAGTGCTTTACATCGTGGACAGCCGGGAAAACAAACGGGAAATTTTTATCCGTTGATCCCTCCGGGGCGAGTCCTCTCCAGATTTGCCCTGGCCCCTCCCTGCAAAAAAAGGGGCCAGGGACTCAAGGTTGACATCCAGGAGATAATCGCGTAGAACGCTCGTAACCTTGTTCCGGGGGGGATCCTCCCGGGCAGGGGGCCCACCGGATTTAAGACACCACTTCTGTTCGTAAGCTGAAATAAACAGAAAGGCTTGTTGCTTCTCCAAGGAGCGCCAGGGCGATTCGAGTCTTTGTCGCAGTGAAACGGGAGCTTTTCCTCTCATTGAAAGACAAGGACAAGGACCGTATGCGGTCTGGGCTTCGATGCCGTCTCCTTGGGGAAAGACGCGGAGTGCCGTAGGAGGGACTTGGGATGGCCGGTGAACTCGAAAACGATTCTGCCCGGGGCAAGGTGGATTGGAAGCGCATCGTTCTTATTCTCTTGGGGATCCTTCTATTTGCCGTCGTGTACGCGAGCCCGCCCTGGCCGGACGCCGTAGACCCCATGGGCAAGCACTTTGCTCTGAGTCATGAAGGGAAAGGGGCCCTGGCCCTCTTTCTGCTGGCTGCGACCTGGTGGATCTTTGAAGTCATTCCCATAGGGGTCACGAGCCTGGCCATCGGCGTGGTTCAGGCTATGTTCCTGATCCGGCCTGCAAGCAAGGCGTTCAAGGATTTCATGGACCCATCCGTCATGTTCATTTTCGCCTCCGTTGTGTTTGGGCTTGTGTTCACGAAAGCGGGCCTCACGAGACGTTTGGCCTACAAGATGCTGACCATTGTCGGCGAAAAGACCAGCATGATCTACCTGGGGTCTTTCGTGGTCACCGTCCTTCTGACCCACGTCATGGCCCACACGGCCGTGGCGGCGACCGTTTACCCCCTTCTCCTTGCCGTGTACAGCCTCTATGGGGAAGGAGAGAAGCCCACCAAGTTCGGAAAGGGACTTTTCATCGGTATGGCCTACGTGGCCGGTGCCGGCAGCATCATCACCCTGCTCGGAGCTGCGCGGGGCGCCGTGGCCTTGGGTTTTTTCAATGACATGACCGGAAAGACCGTCAGTTTTTTTGATCTGAGTTACTACATGTTTCCCATTGGCTGGGGGATGATGTTTTTGATCTGGGGCATGATCATGATCTTTTTCAAGCCGGAAAAGAAGACGATCCCTGGAGTGAGGGAAAGGGCTCTTCAGGCCTATGCGGAGATGGGACCGATGAAACTGAAGGAGATTCTGACAGGCGCCATCGTTCTGGCGTGTGTCGTGACCCTGGCCCTTCGGTCTTTCATCCCTGCTCTTGACCTGATCGACAAGACGGCGATCATCTTGGTCTCCAGCGTGCTTTTCTTCTTGCTGAAGATCCTGGATATTCGGGACCTGGAGGAAATCCCCTGGAACATTATCCTTCTCTTCGGCGGCGCGATGAGCATCGGGTTTTGCCTCTGGGAGACGGAGGCGGCAAAATGGCTGGCCGTCAACTGGCTCGTGATGTTCCAAAAAGCCAACTGGTTCGTTTTTGTGATGAGCATTGCCTTCTTCGTCATGATCATGACCAACTTCATCATGAATGTGGCAGCGATTGCCATTTCTCTCCCCGTTGCCTTGGTCGTGGCGCCCTACCTCGGCGTGGCGCCTGAAGTGATTCTCTATGCCTCCCTGGTCACGGCCGGAATGCCGTTTCTGCTGCTCATCGGCGCCGCTCCCAACGCCATTGCCTATGACTCGAAGCAGTTCACGACCAGCGAGTTTCTTTTTGCCGGAATCCCCGCGAGCATCGTTCTTCTGCTTGTCACGGCGTTTGCTGCCGCGGTCCTGTGGCCGCTCATGGGTATGCCCGTGACCGTGGCCAAATAGGGTGAAAGGAAGGTCTAGAGAGAGCGGACTTGGCAAATAGGCAGAGGTAGGGTATAGAGTCAGGGTAATGTCAGCACGGACTTTCCTCCAGGACGCTTATGGCTGAAACGAACGCAACCAGCGGAGCCTACTATCGGTCCCTGAAGAGGAATATCGTCCTCGTGGTGATCATGGTGTCGATTACGCCCATGATTCTGGTGAGCGGTCTGATTCTCTACCTGTATCAGAACACCTACCGTGACAAGACCTACGCCTATCTCGGGGAAGTCGTCCAGAAACACAAGCAGAACATCGACAGCTTCTTGAAGGAACGTTTGGATGAC
>JALOPA010000662.1 GCA_025454125.1 Thermodesulfobacteriota bacterium | reverse complement strand
ACTTCTTTGAAAGCGAACTGCACGGAGGCGTGACCACTTCCATTTCTGCCGGCGAAGTTCACCATCCCGGGAGACCGAAGGACCCCGCAGGAACAAAAGCTCTCGCCATTCTCGCGGCCAAGTCCTTTGCCGGGTTCCGGCCGGGAGGCATGAAGGTCCTTGGCGGCGCGCTGATCCTGGAAAAAGGCCTTGTGGAAAAAGACTTCGAAGAGTGCGCCAGGGAAGGCGTGCGCCTTGTGGGAGAAATCGGGCTGGGGACGGTCAAATCACCTGAGGACGCTGCGCCCATGGTGAAATGGGCCAGGAAAAACGGGATGGTCGTCATGATGCACACCGGCGGCACCTCGATCCCCGGCAGCACCACGGTAGGATTGAAGCAGGTGCTGGGAGCCGATCCCGACGTCGTTTGCCACATCAACGGCGGGCCCACGGCCTGCTCCATCGAGGAAGCTGAGAGGCTCATCAGCGAGACCAAAATGGCCATCGAGTTCGTCCACTGCGGCAACATGAAAACCGCCGTGGAAATCGGAGCGTTGCTTGTGAAGCACCGTGCGCTCCATCGCGGGATCATAGGAAACGACGCCCCCTCTGGAACGGGCGTGGTGCCGCTCGGGGTTCTCAGGGTGCTCAGCCTGCTGGCGGGAATGACTCCCATCCGGCCGGAGCAGGCCCTGTGCATGGCCACCGGCAACACCGCCAAGCTTCACAAGCTCAACCGCGGCGTCATTGCAGAAGGGAAAGAGGCGGACATCGTTGTCATGGATACGCCCATGGGTTCCGTGGGAAAGGACGCTCTCGCCGCCCTCGCGGCCGGTGACGTGCCGGCGGTTTCCATGGTGCTGGTGGACGGGAAAGTGGTCGTCAACACCAGCCGCAACACCCCGCCTCCGGTGAAGAAGCCGACGGTGGGGAAGGCCTAAGAATACGGTTCAAGGTGCACGGCGCACGGTTCAGGGCAAAACCAGATAGGGGCAGGGTGATCTTGAGACCTTGCACCTTGTACCCTGGACCGTGAACCTCTATGCTTCCACACCCTTACTGCGTCATTAGGACCGACCTGGAACAAGCATGAACGTTGACATCGAAAAATGCATCGGCTGCGGGACCTGTGTTCAGGACTGCCCACTTGGGGCGATCCGCCTCAAAAAGAAGAAAGCGATCATTGACGATACGTGCAGCCAGTGCGGCGCCTGCGCGCGCGTTTGCCCTGAAGAGGCCATCAGCGCCGGCGACCTCTCCTTGCTGGAAGCCCTCCCGTGCGACGCCTGCCCCATCGAGTGCCGTATCAAGAAAGGCAATCTGGGTGCGTGCCAGCGATACCGAAACGAGAACGGGAAGCTCGTGCGCGTGACACGGATCCATCCGTACAGCGAGGTGCAGGGCACCGTGGGTCCGGAGCCGCCTGAAGCCATCCGAAGGCCTTTGATCACGGGGATCGGCGCCGGCACGACCTACCCCGACTGCAAGCCCGCCCCCTGCATCGTCAAAGGGAAACGGAACGACGTGGATGTGGTCACTGTGGTGACCGAAGCCCCCCTCAGTTACAGCGGGATCATGGTCAAGATCGACACGGACATTCCCATTGGTGAAGAGGGAGCGGCTGTGATGGCGGGCAAGCGCTCCAAAATGCTCTCCGTTGGAGGGGTCAATCTCCTGACCGGCAAGGACGGGATGGCGGTCGCAAGAACGATCACCGACCTCGCCAACAAGAAACCGGTCAAGCTCAGGATCGAAGGCGGGAGCAAACTGGAGCTCCAGGTAGGCCAGGCCCCGCTCATCGACGGGGTGAAGCCGGATAACATGAGGGTGGGATGCGGAAGCGCCACACTCGGCCTGTTTTCACCTCTCCTCAAGGAGGCGGCGGAGGAGGTGATCATTCTGGATTCCCACCTGACAGGCCTGATGAGCGAGCACGCAGCGGGTCGCTTCGTCGGGGCAAGAGCCTCCGGGATCAAACTCAAGTTCAGGAAGAGCACGCCCGGTCGCTACTTCGGAGATCACGGCAAAGGCTGGGGAGGCACCTCCATCACCCGTCCATTGGATGTCATCGCCGGCGTCGATCAACAAGTCGCACGGCCCGGAATGCGTATCCTCGTGACCGAGACGACAGCCAGAAACGCCGCCCTTTTCGAACTTCAAAAGGATGGAAGTTTCAAGGAGATAGCTCTCAACGACGCCTCCCAAACGGTTCTGAAAGCCATTTCATCGAGCTGTGAACCGTCGCTCGTTTCCGCCGTTTACATGGGAGGCGCAGGCGGGAGCGCAAGAGCCGGCGTCGTTCTTTACCCGATCAAGCTGACACAGGCTGTGCACAAGGCCAAAGCGGTTTTGACCGTAGGAGGTGCGCCCGTTTTCATCCTGCCCGGGGGTGGAATCAATTTCATGGTGGACGTGGAGAGGGTCAAGGGGAGTTTCTTCTACTGGACCCCGACACCGGCTACCATCTGCCCCATCGAGTACACCATGGACGTCAGAGACTACGAAGACATGGGCGGCCACCTTCAGGCCATGAAACCCTTTGACGCGAAAGACCCCGCGGTGGTCAAAGCTTGAGAGCTCAAGATGCCCTTTGAGAGATCGGCAACCGTCCTTCCCGGGGGAAGTGTCCTGGCTGAGTCAGGGCCCATGAGGTTGGTGATTTCAGCCGCTGTAGGAAAAGTGGTTCAAACTCAGATGGCTCTCAGGGCTGCGGAGGAATCGTTCGGCTTTCTCGAACGCGTGGCGGCCCAGCGCAACCTTCTGGGCAGACAGTTTTTGAAAACCTGGGAGCAGGTCAAGGATCCTCTAGCCTTGAAAATGATCGACAGTGTTCTGGCGATAGGCGATGAGGATCTGACGCCCATGGCTGCGGTCGCTGGAACCATTGCAGATGAGGTGGCGGATTTCCTCTTCGCGCGCGGAATGACCAAAGTGGTCGTGGACAATGGAGGGGATGTGGCTATCCGGGCGGACAGAGAGGAGCCGATGACTGTGGGCATCCGGCCCAACGTGAATGACCAAACGGTCTCCTGTGTGATCGGGCTTGAGCCGGAGATTCATTCCCACGGCGTGGCTACGAGCGGGCTGGGCGGGCGAAGCCTCACAAGAGGGATTGCCTCTGCCGCCACCGTGATTGCGCGGACCGCTTCATTGGCCGATGCAGCGGCCACCGCCGTAGCCAATGCGAGTTTCTTGGACGATGAGCAGGTTTTTCGACAGCCGGCTGAAGAAATAGACCCCTACACGGACCTTGCGGGCCTGGACGTCACGGTCAAGGTCGGGCCGCTTTCGGAAGACAAGAAGAGCCAGGCGGTTTCGCAGGCTCTCCGCAGGGCAGAAGACCTGGTCCGGCGGGAGGTCATCCTTGGCGCCTTTGTGGCGGTGCAGGGAAGGCACGGAATGACGAGGTACTTGAGGGATAGGTTGATAGAGCAGGCGTAGATGCTTTTGCTGGTCGCAGGTGGCAGGTTGCTTGTTGTCCGTAGTCCGTTGTCAGCGGTCCGTTTTTCTTCTGGTGACAAGTAACGAGTGACGAGTAATGCTCTTTCTTGTCACTCGTCACTTGTCACTCATATTAGACATTTTTTCGTGCTTTCGTCTCCCGCCAACTTAACGGCGGGCAAGTTTCGTGTTTTCGTGATGGGGTTTTGTTTTTCATTCTGTATTCTTCTGTCTTCCCCTGCTGCCGTAGCTCGGGCGAAGGCTCCTGTATTCTTTGTTTTTGTCTTGTCACTCGTCACTTGTCACTTGTTACTGTTTTTCATCTTTAGGCATTTCTTAACGGAGGTTTTGCGATGGAAGTCAGAAAGTATGTCACCATTGTGGAAGAAATTCTGGAAGAGGGCGGAAGGCCCATGGATCCCCCGGGAAAAAGGGCCGCAGCCATTGCAGTGATCAAGAACCCTTTTGCAGGCAGATACGTCGAGGATCTCACACCCCTCATCGACATCGGCGACAAACTGGGGGGTATCCTCGGGAAAATGGCCGTGGCAGCCCTTGGCATCACACCTGAAAAGGCCGAGAGCTACGGAAAGGCCGCCATTGTGGGTGAGGCAGGCGAAAGAGAGCATGCCGGCGCCATTCTCCATCCCAAGCTGGGGACTCCCCTTCGCAATGCCGTGGCCGGCGGAAAAGCCATCATCCCCTCTGCCAAAAAAATCGGCGGCATGGGAACCGAGATTGACGTCCCGATCCACTACAAGGACGCGGCCTTTGTTCGATCCCATTTCGATGCCATGACCGTAAGGGTCGATGATGCGCCCAAGGCAAACGAGATTGTCGTGGCTGTCGTTGTGACGGACTGCGGCAGACCTCATCCCCGCATCGGCGGCCTCAAGAAAGAAGAGGCGAAGAAGGAAGACGGGCTGAGATAAAAGACGGTGCAGGGTGCAAGGTACACGGTGCACTGAGAAGG
>JALOPA010000661.1 GCA_025454125.1 Thermodesulfobacteriota bacterium | reverse complement strand
CTCATGCGCGAAGGGGAGCCTCAGGCCGTGGTGTCTGCCATGAAAAAACTCGGGGTGCCCGTCGTTCTGGTGAACGCGCAAAAGGAGTTTTTTTCCGCCCTCAAGGGGAAGACCGATCCTGAGGAGAAACGCCAGGCCATCACAGACACCTTTTACAAAACCGTCTTCGGCCGCCTCGTCAAAAAGAGCAAGGCTCCCTACCTGCTTCAGGGAACGATCTTCACCGATGTGGAAGAGACCGTGGCCGGCATCAAGCGTCAGCACAACATCCTGGCCCAGCTCGGCATCGACACGGAGAAAGCCTACGGATACAAGGTGATCGAGCCCCTCATTCCGCTTCGGAAACCCGGGGTTCGTGCGATAGGCAAAGCTCTGGGCATGCCCGAAAAAATGTACAACCGTCCTCCTTTTCCCGGCCCTGCTCTCGTCGCCAGAGTGATCGGCGAGGCAACCCGTGAGCGCATCGCCCTGGTCCGAAAAGCCACCGCATCGCCCTGGTCCGAAAAGCCACGACCGTGGTTGAGCGGGAACTGGCCAAGGTTAAAGCGTTCCAGTATCTGGCCATCCTTCACGAGGACCGCGTCACCGGCATCCGGGCCGGAAAGAGGGATTACGGTTACCAGATCGAGATCCGGTGCTGGGACAGCAAGGACGCCGTCACCGCGTCACCGACCCGACTGCCCTTTGCCTTGCTCCGGAAGTTGGCCGCCAGGGTGGCGTCCGAGGTTCCCGGCGTGGTCAGTGTGACTTACAACATCTGCACCAAGCCGCCTTCAACCATCGAGGCGGTGTAGTGGATCGAAACCTTTCTACCCTCTGCGAGCTCTGTGAATGACTTTTTCTAAAGGAGACCGGACCATGACCGTGCGCATCATGCCCTGCCTGGATATGGAGAAAGGCCGCGTCGTGAAAGGCGTCCAGTTCGTCAACATCCGCGACGCAGGCGACCCTGTCGAATGCTGCCGGGCCTATTGCCGGGCCGGCGCGGACGAACTCGCTCTGCTGGACATCACCGCGACCATCGAGGGCCGTGCCACCATGCTCGACGTGGTGAAGCGGGTTGCCGAGGTGTGCACGGTCCCGTTCACCGTCGGTGGGGGGATCAGCGACCTTGCGTCGGCCGCCGCCGTTATTGAAGCCGGGGCAAACAAGATCTCCACGAGCAGCGCCGCCTTTCGAAAGCCCGAAGTGATCCAAGACATGGTCAAGGAGTTCGGCAGGGATCGGGTCACTGTAGCCATTGACGCGGCGGTGAACCCCAGGCTTCCCTCCGGCTACGAGGTCTACATCGACGGGGGACGGTCCGCCACAGGAAAAGATGCGATCGAGTGGGCCAAACGCGCCGACGGATACGGCGTGGGAACGATCTTGCCCACAAGCAAGACCACGGACGGCGTCAAGACCGGTTATGATCTCCCCCTGATCCGGAAGATCAAGGCAGTCACTTCGGCGGAGGTCGTCGCTTCGGGCGGTGCAGGCACGCTGGAGCATTTCTATGAGGCGGCCCAGGCCGGCGCCACGGTCCTGCTTGCGGCTTCGGTCTTCCACTTCAACCTCATCGGCCTTCCGGAGCTCAAGGAGTATCTCAAGAAGCGCGGCGTCCCTGTCCGATAGGCAGCGCGAAACGCATTCTTCCCTGCCTTCTGCGCAAAGGATGGCTCCGGTCGGAACGGCGGGTCATCGGCTCGAAAGCGATCAGGCACCTCAGGGTCTTGGAGGTTCAGAGTGATGACGGAAAAACCTTCCCTCAAACGGCACCGGTGGGAGATCTTCCTTCGCAACCTGAAGAGATTCGTCACTGCGGAACAGGTGGGCACCAAAGCCAAGTGGCTGTTCGGAACGCTCGCCCTGTTCCTGATCGGCATCAACGTCCTGAACGTGGTCGGCAGCTACGTGGGCCGGGACTTCATGACCGCCATCGAAAACCGCAACTTTGACGCCTTTGTCCGCATGGCCCTGATCTATGTAGGGGTCTTCGCCGCTTCCACCCTTGCAGCCGTAACCTACAGCTTTACCGAGCAACGCCTCGGATTGATCTGGCGGTTTTGGGCCACCCGCGAAACGATTCTCAATTACGCGAACCACAGGGTCTACTATCGCCTGAAGAAGAAAGGAGAAATCGGAAACCCTGACCAGCGCATCGCGGATGACATCCGCACCTACTGCACCACGACCCTCTCCTTCATGCTCATCCTCGTCAACGCAAGCCTGACGGTCATCGCCTTCTCGGGGGTCATGTGGACCATCAGCCCGATCCTGTTCGTCGTGTCTGTGCTCTACGCCGCAGTGGGAACCTTCATGACCATCACCTTCGGCCGGCCCCTGGTCAAACTGAACTACGACCAGCTGGACAAGGAGGCCAATTTACGAGGCTCGCTGATCTACCTTCGCGGAAACGCGGAATCCGTGGCCGTCTCCCGCCGGGAGGGCCACCTCATCCAGCTCAACCTGGTGTACCTCGGGGACCTGGCCATGAATTTCCGCCGCATCATCGCCGTCAACCGCAACGTAGGGTTTTTCACCACCGGGTACAACTGGCTGATCCAGATCATTCCGGCCCTGATTATCGCCCCCCTTTTTATCGACGGAAAAGTCGAGTTCGGAGTAATTACCCAGTCGGCTATCGCCTTCACGCAGCTCCTGGGAGCCTTTTCCATCATCGTGAACCAATTTCAGTCCATCTCTTCCTACACTGCGGTGATCACCCGGCTGGCTGCCCTGGCCGAAGCCAGCGAAACCGCGAGGGCCGAAGAAGAGGCCGCGCCTGTCGTTTTCACCCATGAGGAGGGGCAGGTGGTCTATTCCGGACTCACCCTTCGTTCACCTCGCAGCGGCCGGGTGCTACTCAAAGACCTGTCCGTGACGATCCCCCAGGGCCACCGCGTCCTGGTTCGTGGGCGGGATGAAACCGCCCGATCCGCCTTGTTCCTCAGCACGGTCGGGCTCTGGGACGTTGCCGAGGGACGCATCGGCCGTCCTTCTCTGGAGCAGATTTTGCTGGTGACCGAACTTCCCTATCTGCCGCCCGGAACGCTTCGGGAACTGCTCATGCGGCCCTGGCCTGAGGAAACCCAACCCTGGAAACAGCATCTCACGGATATCCAGGTTCCCGAGGCCCAGATCATGGAAACCCTGCGCACTCTGAACATCGACAGCATGGTGAAAGGATTCGGGGGTCTGGACCAGAGGCAGCACTGGGAAAATATCCTGCCCCTGGATCAGCAGCAGATCGTGGTGCTGGCCCGCGTGCTGCTCTCCAAGCCTC
>JALOPA010000660.1 GCA_025454125.1 Thermodesulfobacteriota bacterium | reverse complement strand
TTCGTACGTGATTGCCGTGCGAACTCTGCCGTTCACCGTGGTGACGACCTACGCCTATGTGAATCCCGTCATCGCCGTGCTGCTGGGCCGGATGGTGCTGGGTGAACGCATCACCTCCAGCACGCTTTTGGGGATGATTCTCATCCTGGCCGGTGTGGCCGGCGTGTTCCGGCAACGGGCAGCCCGTCTTCGCAGAAGGCCGGCCGCCAGCGCTCCCGCTTCAGGAAAGTAGGGCTACCAGTGGGGCTGATTCCCTATGCGGTGCCCCATCACTTCCAGGGTTTCGCTCACCACGACAAAGGCATCCGGGTCCAAGCGCCGAACCAAACCCTTGAGCCGGCCCAGTTCGCGGAAGGTGATGACCGTGTACAGAATGTGCTGGTCCTTGCCGGTGTACCCTCCCTCTCCCTTGAGGATGGTCACGCCTCTTTGCAGCTCTTTCATGATTTCCTGCGAGATGTCCTTCCACTGCGGCGAGATGACGTAGACGGCTTTTCGCTGATTGAACCCTGTCACGACCAGATTCACCATGTAGGAGCTGATGTAGAGATAGATCATCGTGTAAAGGGCCATCTCGAGAGAGAAAAGCACCGCAGCCGCAACCAGAATGATCCCGTTGAAGGCCAGGATGGTGGTGCCCAGGCGGACAGAGAAGAGCTTGAGAAGAATGACGGAGAGAATGTCCGTGCCGCCGGCCGATCCCAGAGACTTCAGGATCAGGCCTGAGCCGATGCCCACGATGATTCCCGCCAAGAGAGCGCTGAGCAGGTAATCGTAGACGGGAAGGGACAGTCGGACCGTTTCGATGGCGGCTGAGAAAATGAACATGCCGGCGACGCTGTAAAGGAAAAATCGCCGGCCCACGTATTTCCATCCAAAGGCGAAGTTGGGGATGTTGAGCACAAAGTAGATGGCGCCCAGGGGAAAGGCGGGGAAAAGGTAGTGGATGATGAGGGCGAGGCCCGTGAAACCGCCGCTCAGAAATTCGCGGGGAATGAGGATCCCGTTGAGGGCGACCGCGCAAAGGGCGCTGCCTGCAGCAATCAGCGCCAGGTTCCACAGGACCTGGGGCAACGCTTTGAGGCTGCTCTTGAGGATCTGAGACGTTATCATGGACGTTCTCTCACACGCACCGTCCAGAGTAGTTCAAACGGGGCGTTCTGTAAAGGCCCCAGGGGAGGGCGATGAAAGAAAAAGGGGAAATCTTATCGGTTGACTTGGGAAACTGGAGATGGTAGGAAATGCGTATTCAATAGCACAAATGTCTATTGTGTAGACGATGGTCCTCCCCGGCATGAAGCCAAGAACGAAAGAAATGACCCGCCACGTCGAGGTCGTGCTCAAAGCACTCGATCTGTTCGACTGTTTTCAAAACAAGCCGGCGCTGACTCTCAAGGAGATGGTCGATCGGACCGGAATGACCCGGGGCCGGGCCACCCGACTGGCCGGGACCCTCGAATCCCGGGGGTACCTGCTCTATGACCCCGAGAGGAAGCAGTTTCGGCTTGGCCCCAGGCTTCTCACTCTGGGAAAAGTTTTCGAGAGCCACAACACGTTGATCTTTCTCGCCCGGCCTATCCTGAAGGACTTGGTCCGGGCGACAGGAGAGGTGGCCTCCCTTTATGTGATGGACGGCTCGGAACGGGTTGCCCTGGCGAGGGAAAAAGGGATTCATGAAGTCAGCTTCTCGGTTACGGAAGGTCAGCGGATGCAGCTCTATGCAGGTGCAGCAGGTAAAGTGCTCCTGGCCTTTGCGCCCCCTGACGTTCGAAGCCGCGTGATGGCGCGCGACTCCCTTAAGAAGCTCACCGCGAAAACCATCACCAATTCAAAGCATCTGGCGCGGGAACTGGAGGGGATCCGGTCAAGAGGCTATGCCGTGAGCGACGGGGAGCGGGTCCCGGATGTGTGGTCTGCGGCCGCCCCTGTTTTCGACCACACTCGGGGCGTATGTGCCGCCATCGGAGTCACCGTACCGAGTTACAGGATCGCGGGGCAGGCCCAGTCCAAATGCATTGCGCAGGTCGTGGACAAAGCCCGGGAGCTCTCGCTCCGTCTGGGCTGTGAGGAGTCTTCATCGTAAACGGGTTACGCCCTTACCTTGCAGGAGAGAGGAGAGAATCATGAAACAGGAAAAGCGTTGGCGTGTTCTGGCAATGGGTCTTGTCGTGATGTTGGCCGTGGGAACCTTTTGGGCGGAGAGGGCGGGGGCTCAGGAGAAATTTCCGACCAATCCGGTGTCGCTGATCGTGCCCGCCGCGCCGGGCGGAGGGACCGACATCGTGGCCCGCATCTTTGCCGAGGCGATCGAACCCTATCTGGGCCAGAAGATGGTCATTCTGAACAAGCCGGGCGCAGGCGGCTCCATGGGCATTGCCGAGACGGCCAAGGCGCGACCGGACGGCTACACCCTGGGCATCACGCCGGTCTCGACGTTGACCATGATCCCGCACGTCTTGAAGGTGCCCTACACTCTTGACGACTTCAGCTACGTGGCGCAGATCACCCAAGCTCCAATCATCTTCTGCGTCCGCGAGGACTTCCCGGCAAAAACCGCCAAAGAGTTCTTCGAATACGCGAAACAGAATCCCGGAAAACTGACCGTGGGTATGGACGGCATCGGGAGCATCATGCACATCTGCGGAGAAAAGGTGTTTCATGCCATGGGAGTGAAGCTGAAATCGGTCCACTTCGGCGGAACCGGGGAGATCATCAAAGCTTTCCTGGGAGGGCACGTGGATGTGTGCGCCACTTCCGTGCAGCCGATCATGCCTCATCTGGA
>JALOPA010000659.1 GCA_025454125.1 Thermodesulfobacteriota bacterium | reverse complement strand
GAGGGGTCCATCCTCTACATGCCCACCACCATGCCGGGCATCTCCATAGCCGAAGCCCAGAAGGTGCTCCAGGTCACGGACCGGATCATCAAGCAATTCCCGGAAGTGGAATACGTGCTGGGGAAAGCGGGCAGGGCTGAAACTTCCACAGACCCGGCGCCCCTCTCCATGCTGGAGACCGTGATCATCCTCAAGCCAAAATTCGAATGGCGGAAGAACGATGTCTGGTACACCTCCTTGGCGCCGGAATGGGCGAAAGCGCTTTTGCGGCACATCACGCCGGATCACATCTCCCAGCAGGAACTCATCGCTCAGATGAACGACGCCGTGAAGATTCCAGGCCTTGCCAATTCCTGGACCATGCCCATCAAGGGCAGGATCGACATGCTGAGCACCGGGCTGCGCACTCCGGTGGGGCTCAAGATCACAGGCTCGGATCTCGGCGTCATTGAGGAGATCGGGACAAAGATCGAGTCCCTTCTGCCTTCGGTCAAAGGGACTCGTGGCGTCTTTGCGGAGCGGACTGCGAGCGGGTATTTTCTGGACATCGATTGGAAGAGGGAGGAACTGGCACGCTACGGCTTGAGTGTGCAGGCGGCCCAGGCTGTGGTGGAGAACGCCATCGGCGGGGACAACGTGACGACCACGGTGGAAGGCCAGGAGCGATACCCGGTAAATGTCCGATACAAGCGCGACTTTCGATCCGATCTCGGGGCTCTGCGGCGGGTGCTCGTCCCTGTTTCCGACGGACAGAAACAAATCCCCCTCGGCCATCTGGCGGACATCCGCATGACAAGCGGCCCCTCCATGATCCGGAACGAAGACGGTCTCCTCTCCGGGTACGTGTACGTAGACATCGCGGACCGCGACCCGAACGGCTACATCGAGGAGGCGGACCGGCTGCTGAGAAAGGAGATGAAACTGCCCCCAGGCTATGCAGCGGTCTGGAGCGGCGACTACCAGGCCTCCGAGCGGGTCAAAGAACGGCTGACTGTGGTCGTCCCGTTGACCCTGTTCCTGATCCTGCTGCTCCTTTACCTGAACACGCGGTCCATGACCAAGACCTTCATCGTCCTGCTGGCTGTACCGTTTTCGGCCATCGGCGCCTTCTGGTTCCTCTACCTGCTCGACTACAATCTGAGCATCGGAGTCTGGGTTGGGCTCATCGCCCTTCTGGGCGTGGACGCAGAGACAGGCGTCTTCATGCTCCTTTATCTTGACTTGGCTTATGAAAAGGCCAAAAAAGAGGGTCGGCTCCGAAGCCTGGCCGATCTGCAGGAAGCGATTCGATACGGGGCGGTCAAGCGTCTGAGGCCGAAGTTCATGACTGTGGCGACGACCTTCCTCGGGCTCGTGCCGATCCTGTGGGCCGTAGGAACCGGCTCCGATGTGATGAAGCGGATTGCCGCCCCCATGGTCGGCGGCATCTTCACTTCTTTCTTGCTGGAGCTTCTGGTTTATCCTGCCATCTACCAGATCTGGAAGTGGAATACTGAACTGAAAAGGCAGCTTCCTTAGAGAAGAATTGGGGTCAGGTCTTGCTTTTTGACATTCCTGAAGGGGTCTCTCTAATCTCCCTGACTGTTCGGAGAAATGTCAAAAAACAAGACCTGACCCCGCAATGTTGACCTGCCGTTAATATGCATCCATAACGAGGCCTGAGAGCAGGATCTTGACCGTTACGATTGCGGTGAAGACAAGGAAGAGGGTTGAGGAAGTCATGGCGAGGTTTCGCTGAACATTGGGAAGGATCTCTGCCAGGCTTTTCATTCTTCTAAAGGGCATCAACACCCCCACACTGAGCCCCGCAATGGTTCCTCCGAGCAGCGTCACGTAAATGAAATAGCCGATGTAGCTGTATTCCTTCTGCAGGATGCAGAAAGGGCAGTGGTGGGTCGGCAGTTCGTAAATGTAACAGGACACGAAAGAGAAAATCGCGACTACGGAGACCGTAAAAGCCGTTGCACTTGCCGCGGAGAATACATAGGCGCCCTTGCCCTTCAGGATGTAAAAGGCGCCTGTGCCGATGGTGAGCAGAAGGACCATATAGAAGACGGCATTTGTCCCTAGGCCCGAGAGAAAACCCAGTTCCGAAGGCAAGACCAGTGTCTCGGAACTGAAGAGGGTCCCGCAGCAGGAGGTGATGATGTTCGGCTTAAGGCGCAGGAAGTAGTTGGCCTGGAGAAAGGTCTCAAGGAGAACCAGGGGGACAAGGAGAAGAAGAAAATAGCATTTTGCCTTGAGCAGAGGGTAATCATACCCCTGGTTGTCCACGTGGTTCAGGACAAGCCAGAGCCCGGCAAGCAGAAAATTGACAAGTTTTGCGATCAGCGTTGGGTAGCCATAATCATTGGCGTAAAGAGATCCGGCCGCACACATGGCTCCCACGAAAAAAGTGTGAACCTGGTCCGCCGTGAAGATGAAGAGAAAAAAGGAGAGAAGCTCGAAGCCGAAGGCATAAGCGAGCAGGGTGGAAATCAGATAGGTTCTTCTTTCGAGATTGAGCTGTACCTCGGTTCCACTCTGAGGATCCCATTTTCTCAGAATCTGAAAGGCGTAGGAGGCGGAATAGAGGATCATGAAGCTCACGAGGATCGAACCTGCAAGAAGGGCCATGACCGTGGGATGAAAGATCATTCCCCTGCTCCTTCAATCCTTCCATCCCTCACGTTCACCACCCTGTCAACCACCCTGGATTCGTACACCAGCGGATCATGGCTTGCCAGGAGCAGGGTTTTCCCGTCCTCTTTCAGTTTTCCCAGAATGTCCATGAACTCCAGAGAG
>JALOPA010000658.1 GCA_025454125.1 Thermodesulfobacteriota bacterium | reverse complement strand
TTGGACCCCAGAAAGAAAAACATGCGCTCCATCATTCTCAGGCAGAAGGGATCCTGGTAGTCCTTGCGGCAGATTTCCTGGACCGTCCGGTCCATCCAGTAGGGAAACACATCGAAGTTCAACGTGTCGATGTCGGTCTGGCTGATGGTGTAGGCGTTGTTTTTCCGTTTACTAAGCGTTTCCAGTTCAGGCCACAAGGCCTGGCCAAGAAACTGGGGATAGATCGGGATTCCCTTTATTTTGGTGGTCGTCGTCCCTGCCAGGAGATCGTCGTCACGGATGATCGGCTCTTTGTTTACAAGGATATGCTTGAGCCTCTTGCCTGCCCGCAGTTCCGGGGAGTCCTGCGAGTCGTCCCTCTCTTTCATGTATTTTGTCATGAGGGAAGCGAGCTCCACACACACCTCGGGGCGCGTGTTGAAATTGAGGTCCCGCAGTCTTCCGAGCCTCGTCAGGTTTTCGAGACTGATCTGTTTCAGGCCGATATCGTCAAAAGTTACCTTGTTCATTCCCGGCCACCTCCTCTCTCAGGCCATGAAGGTCCTACCCCAGCGAAGCCAGGGCTTCCCTGGCCTGTTTCAGATAAACATCCGCCTCGTACTTCTCGAAAAGTCTTACAGCCTCCTCCAGGAATCCCCTGGCTTTTTCCTTTTTGTCTTTGGCCTTATGCAGCAGGCCCAGGTTCAGATAAGATTGAGCCAAGATGCTGTTGGCGCCTATGTTTTTGGCGGCCTCGGCGGCCCGGGTGAAGTAGCCTTCAGCCTTCCTGCTCGCAAAAGGGACCGTTTTCGCAAGGAACCCCAGGTTCCTGGCAATCATCCACGGATCTTTTGGGGCTGTTCCATGGGCGATTTCAAAGTAAACCCTCCCCAAGGTATTCTCCGAAGCCGCGTAAAGACACCTTCTGTCCTTTTCAAAAAAAGTTTTTCGCACATCCTCAAGCCGCTCGACCCCGCCGCTCAAATGGCCGGTACCGGTCAAGACCATTCCGAGGAGTCCGTGGGCTGCTGTTCCGATGATCTCCGCGCCGAACTTCTCGCTGAAGCGTTGAACCTCATTCAGAACCTCTTCTGCCTTGTCGAACTGACGGTTGGAAACATAGGTGTATCCCAGCAGGGTTCTTGGAATCTGAGAGTAGTAAGGGTCTACGGAGATCTCAACGGCCTGCTTGTAGCACTCAACGGCTGCCGGAAAATCTCCCCTGATGAAATGGCAGTGTCCCATGCTCCAGTGACCACAGACCATGCTGCGAATGTGAGAGTTCCGGGTTCCAAATTCCAAAAGAGACTTGCCGATGTCCATGGCCTTCTTGGGTTCTCCCCTGTACCAGTAGGCTTGCGCGAGCCCAAACAGGCTGATGCAAAAGAGGAAGTCGTCGGATTCCACTTGAGGGCAAATCTCCCGAGCCCTTTCCCCGAAGTGAACCGCCTCATCCAGAAGACCCAACTCCGCGCAGGTCCAGCCCAGTTGGCTGCACGCGTAGCCGATCACCTGGGGGGAGTGGATCTCCTCACCGATCTCCAAAGCCTTTTTCAAGACCTGATACGATTCGTTGAACTCTTCTCTGCACCTCAGAGCAAAACCGAGGCTGGCGTAATACATGCCCAGTCTGGTTCTGTCGCCCGCGGACTCGACCAGGTCCTTGTGGGACGTGAGCAGCCCCGTCAATTCCGCAAAGTCCCCTCGATAATAGAAAGCGATGGACCACTTCAGAAGGACATCGATCAGAAGATCATCCTCTGCTTTGGACCTGTCCGCTTTGGTGGACAGGAGGCGGTAAGCCTCCCTGAATGACTTGTGGGCCTCTTCCAGTGCGTATTTGTTCAAGCCCTTTTCTCCGGACTTCATGAGGTAGTAGACCGCCTTGTGGAGGGACTCCCCCTGGGAGAAATGAAAGGCCAGGGCTTCATAAAACTCGGAGAGCCTGTCCCTGAAGACCTCTTCGATCACGGCGCCGATGCTTCTGTGGATCTCCCTGCGTTCCCTCTTAAGGAGACCCCCATAGACCACCTCCTGAGTCAGAGCGTGTTTGAAGATGTACTCCAGATTGGGATAAAGAGACCTGGCCCGCACCAGATCGAGCCTTTCCAGAGAGGTGATGTGGGTGTCGACTTCTTCTTTGAATTCGGTGATCCTTTTGAGCAACTCATACAGAAACGCTCTCCCGATGACAGAGGCTTCCTGGAGAATCCGCTTCACCTTGTTTTCCAGACGATCGACCCTGGCGGAGATGACGCCCTGGATCGTGGACGGGATGCTCAGGTCGCTGATCGGCTTGGTGAGCTTCCAGCCACCCTCGTGGGGAGAGAGACTTCCGGATTCCACCAGAGAATTGATGAGCTCTTCGAGGTAGAAGGGGTTGCCCTCTGCCCTTTCAGTGACGAAGGCCTTCAATTCGGATGGAATATGGCTGGTCTTCAAAAGAGATTCGATCATATCCTGTGTTTCCGAAGGGGACAGATCCCGGAGTTCCATCTCCCGGTAGTCCTGCTTCAGGCTCCTGATTTCATAGTCGCTAAAAAGCCTGAAAGGGGGCCTGTAGACGCAGAGAAACACGCAAGGATACATGAGCTCGGTCAGGAGGGTCCGGAGGAGATCAATGGAAGAGGGGTCTGCCCAGTGCAAGTCCTCAATGCAGATGATTGTCGGCCCCCGACGGATCAACCCCGCGAGAATCTTTCGTGTGGCCTCCGTGAGCCTCAGTTTCCAGAAATCCGCAGCGACCTCGTCTATCTCCGGGTATTTCAGGGAATAGAGACTCCCTATGAATGGAATGACATTCTC
>JALOPA010000657.1 GCA_025454125.1 Thermodesulfobacteriota bacterium | reverse complement strand
GCCCGCCTTCGCTGCCCCTTATCTGCAGAGTCTTTCCCGCACACTCTTCGTTTTCTGTTTTTAGAGGGACCCCCATGGCCTGAGCCATCCATTTCAAAGGGCTAAACTGTTACGATTTTTTGAGCGGGAGCCCCCAGCGTCAGGGGCGAGGATGTCTAAAAGTTCCTTGCTGATGGCCATGGAGTCTCTCCTTCAGGACGTTTTCTTTAAAGATTTGTTTCGGCCTGCTTGCTCCAGGATCCAGCGGACGGCATCCAGAAGATCCTCCGCAATGTGGGCCGGCTTCACGGTCTTCAGGGGCAGGGTGTACTCGATCTCCCCGAGCCCATACCCTGTCTTGACGAGAACCCCCGCGAGTCCGGCCCGGTGCGCCAGTTCGATGTCGGTGCACATATCGCCTACCACAAAGGACCGCGGCAGATCAATTTCAAAAGAGGAGCAGGCCTGCTGTATGAGACCTGTCTTGGGTTTACGGCAATCGCAGTCGCGGGAGAATTCGGGAACAGATCCTGACGGGTGGTGGGGACAGAAAAAAATACCGTCAATCTTGCCTTTCTTCTCCTGAATGCGGTCCAGCAGAAGCTGGTGAAGCGTCTTCACCAGATCCATGGGGTAGTAGCCCCGGGCCACTCCGGATTGGTTCGAAACCACGAAGGCACGGAATCCCCGGCGGTTGAGCATTCGGATGGCCTGAGGCACGCCGGGCAGGATCTTGAAGCGGCTCACGTGGTTGACATAGCCCATCTGCTCATTGATGGTCCCGTCCCGATCGATGAAGACGGCCGGTTTCTTCATAGGACTTCAATCTCCGACACAATACCGGTGGCAAGCGACAAGTAACAAGTGACGAGTGACGAGTATAGAACATCCCGCATCAAGAATCTAGTGGTCGATGCAGAGAGCATCATTCCAAAAAGTGTTGCGCCTTGACTTGCTTCCTGCTCTAAGCTCCGCGCTCTCCACTCTCCGCTTCAAGCTGCTCCATGACCCTCCAAACATCCTCCGTCTGCACTGCGAGGAGGCAGCGGTACCCTATAGGACATTCGGGCTTCAAGCAGGGAGAGCATTCCAGCTCCTGTTTCACAATTTTTGCGTGCTTGCCTCGCGGTCCTGTGGCGATCGAGTCGGTAGACCCGAAGATGGCCACTGTCGGCACCTCCAGAGCAGCGGCCACGTGCATCAGGCCGGAGTCGTTGCTGACGAACATCCGGCATCGTTGGATCAGGGCCAAGGCATCCCCAAGACCGGTCATCCCGCAGAAATTGACGGCCCCCGGGCCGGTCGCAGAGACCAGGGTTTCACCGAGCGCTTTCTCCTTTTCCGTTCCTACAACCACCACCTTCGCCCCCCACTCCCGGATCGCCCGGGAGCCGATGGCGGCGAATCGTTCAACGGGCCATCGCTTTGCAGGGCCGTAGGCCGCGCCCGGGCTGAGCCCCACGAGCCGTTCGTGATTGCCGATTCCCTTGGAGAGAAGAAGCGTTCGGATGCGGGCGACCGCTTCCGGGTGCGCTTTCAAGACAGGGTCCCTGGTGGTCGCCTCCCAGCCGAGTGCCCTCAGAAACGTGAGGTAGTATTCCACCTGATGGAGCTTGAGCACCTCCTTTCCTCTCACAACGGAGTGGGAGAGAAGAAAGCCCCTTCCATCGGTGTTGTACCCGACTCGAACCCGAATTCCTGCCAGGCGCGCAATGAGAGCGGCCTCGAAGGCGTTCTGAAAGAGCACCGCCATGTCAAAGTGAAGGCTGCGGACGATTCGAATGACTCTAAGGAACTCTGAAGCGTCTTTCCAGTACCCGGCCCCTCGTCGGTACGGAAGGACTTCGTTTACTGCCGGATGGCTTTCGTAGAGAGGGGCCACCCATGGTCTCGCAAGAACGGTCAGGTGGGCTTCTGGAAAGTGCTCTCTCACCGCCTCAAGAGCGGGCAGACTCATGACAGCATCTCCGACCCAATTGGTCGCCCGGAGGAGGATCCTGTGGATCCCGGATTTGTCTATCGGCAAAGCCCCGTGAACCTTGTTCATGAGAAATCCCGTGAACCCAGCGGACAATAGTTTTTCGTTTTCCACCGCTTGTGGAACCAGAACCACTGATCCGGGTGCTCCCGAACGCGGCGTTCGATGATGCTCGTGAAGAGGGCCGTGTTCTCCTCCACATCTCTCCGCTTGTCCCCGGTTCGGATCAGGTCCAATTCCTTCTCCATCATGATCCGATAGCGGCCGTCCCTGCCTTTTGCGGAAAAGATGGGGACAACGGGCGCCCCGGTTTTCAGGGCGACCAGGGCCAAACCCTTGTTGGTGCACGCCGGCCGACCGAAGAAATCCACGAACACGCCTTCGTACCAGTCCACGTTTTGATCCAAAAGAATGCCGACGATCTTGTTGGCTTTAAGGCCGGCGAGGAGCTTTCGCATGGACCGCTGCTTGGGAACGATCTCGGTGCCGTACCTGGACCGAAGCTCCGTCATCAGCCGGTCCAGAGGCGTGAAATCCAGCGGCCTGGCCACCACCGCGAGGTTCCCGTAGCGCGTGGCCACGGCGGTGGACTCCAATTCCCAGTTACCGAGGTGGCCGGTGAGGGCAAGAACTCCCCGCCCTTTCTTCAGAGCAGCCAGGAGATGCTCCTCGGACTCGAAGGTGACGTACCTTTGAGTATTCTCAGGATTGAGCCTCATGGCATGGGGGACCTCACTGAACATCTGCCCAAAGTGGATGTAGATCCTCCGGAGGAGTCGCTTCGCCTCTTTTCGACTGAATCCCGGGCCAAAACTCTGCATGAGATTGTCAAGAGCGTCCGCTTTCCTGCGCATGGGCACCAGGAAGGCCAGGGCGCCCAGCAGCTTTCCTGCGAACTGCACCAGAGGGAGCGGGATCAAGGAGATGAGCCCGACAAAGAGGACTCTGGCTTTCCCTCTGATCAGGTCAAAAAGAGTCTCCGCCCCCGAGATAATCCGGAATCGCACCGTGAGATAGCCGATGGGTTCGTCCGGCCGAGTCAGCGGGCCGAGGCGCACATAGTCCTTCTCAGTGGTAATCATGAGATCCGCGTGGAGTCTGTGGCCCTCGGCGATCAGATTCTGCAGTTCGGATCTCGTGAAGACATGATGATCTCGATAACCCCTGAAGCAAGCGATCTCTGCGCCGAGTTGGCCAAGGGTCTCTCGGAACACTTCAGGTTTGGCGATTCCCGCAAAGCCCAGGACCCGTTTGCCCCGGAGGAAATCCGGCCCATGGGTGCGGCCCAGGTTGGGAAGAAAGACCTGTTCCGGCACATGCTCGCTCGGAAACACGGGTTTGCCTCCAAATCTCTTCTTGAGGTAGTTCACCATCAGGAGGTTGGTCCCTGGACCCGTTCGGGTGAGGACAAACGCGTCGGCCCTTCGCAGGTGATCCACCGGTTCCCGCAAGGGGCCGCGGGGCAGAAGGTGCATGTTCCCGAAAGGGCTGGTCGCATCAAGCAACACGAGGTCGAGATGTCTTTTGAGCCGGAGGTGTTGAAATCCGTCGTCAAGAATGAAGAAATTCGAGCCGTGCCGCTCATGGGCATAGATCCCCGCCTCGTATCGGGCTTTTGACAGAACCACCGGAACCCCTTTGAGATTCCTGGCCAGCAGATAAGGCTCGTCCCCTGCCTCCGCAGCGGTGCAGAGGAGCCGCTGCCCGTCGGAGACCTCGAAGGGCTTTTTCCCGTGCTTGCCGCCGTAGCCTCTGGAGAGAATCGCCGGCCGGTATTTTTCTTTGAGAGCCCATTCCGCCATCATGGCTGCGGCAGGGGTTTTCCCCGCTCCTCCCACGGTGAGATTCCCGATGCTCAGCACGAAGCCGGGCAGCTCCTTCTTTTTCTTGTTCTCGTAAAGACGGGTCCTGACGCGGACAGCGAGGCCGTAAAGATGGGACAGGCCTGCGAGAGGAATCATTCCCGGAGAGAGAGTCTTTTCTTCGTGGAGTTTTGCCCAGTCCGTCATAGACCGCTTTTACACCTTCAGAGGAAGTTCGATGATGAACCGGGTGCCCTGGGGGTCCTCGTCCTGAACCCGGATCGAGCCGTTGTGGTCATTGATGATGTTGCTCACAATGGCCAGCCCGAGCCCTGTCCCGTGCTTCTTGGTGGAGAAGTATGGCTCAAACACCCTGGCCTTGTGCTCGAGAGGAATTCCTTTGCCGTTGTCGGCGACCTCGACCGTGACGATCTGCTGATCCGGATCATAAGCGAGACCGATGGTGATTTGCCCTTTCCCATCGATGGCGTCCAGGGCGTTGTCGATGAGGTTGATCATGACCCGCTTCATTTGCTCCCGGTCCACCCGGATCTCCGGCACCTCCGCGCTGTCTTCAAACACGATGGCAACGGCTTTCTGGGCCTCTTTGTAGACGTTCACCGACTCCTGGATGATCTGCTTGATGTTGTTCAGTCTCAGGTTCGGGGAGGGGAGACGCGCGTAGCTCGAGAATTCATTGACCAGACGCTTCAGTCCCTCCACCTGATCGACGATCATGTTCGTGCACTCTTCAAAAAC
>JALOPA010000656.1 GCA_025454125.1 Thermodesulfobacteriota bacterium | reverse complement strand
ACCCCTGCTTGAGGATCTCCGTGGCCTGACCGTCCAGACTGTACCCGCTCGAAAGGAGAGCCTTGAGGCCGGGGTCAAGGGCTTTGAGCCTCTCGTAAAGCATTCCTCCTCCCATATCGGGCATGATCATATCCAGGATGACCATGTGGATGCTCTCCTTGTGCCCGCTGAACATCTGAATCGCCTCCTTCGCGTTCGTGGCGGCAAGCACGTGGTATCCGAGTTTCTCCAGCATGAGCCGGGCCACCTTCAACACACTCTCCTCGTCATCCACCAGCAGAAGGGTTTCAGCCCCCGGGACCGGCCCAACCCGCCGGGGCTCTTCCTGAGCAACCTGATGGCTGGAGGCGGGGAGGTAGAGGAAAAAGCAAGTCCCTGCTTCTATTTCAGACTCCACATCAATGTAGCCGTTGTGGGCCTTCATGATGCCGTAGGCGGAGGCCAAGCCCAGGCCTGTGCCCCGGCCCACGGGTTTGGTGGTGAAGAAGGGATCGAAAATCCGCTCCAGGGTCTTGGCGTCCATGCCGCTTCCCGAATCCCTCACGCTGATCAAGGCGTAGGGGCCCGGCTCCACCTTGAAGGGTTTCCCATGGAGTGCCTTTTCCGTCACGTTCCGTGTGGTCAGAAAAAGCTCGCCCCCTCTGGGCATGGCATCTGCGGCATTCACAAAGAGGTTCATCAGAACCTCTTCGATCTGGGCGCGGTCTGCAGCGGCACGCCAGAGATCCTCACACAGGTCCAGGTGAATGGCGATTTCCTTCTTGGTCAGGCCAAAGGTCTGCGAGGTCTCCCGGACCAGACGATTCAGGTCCGTGGGTCTGGCTTCGTATTTGCCTCCCCGGGCGTAGCCGAGCAGTTGGCCGGTGAGCTTCGAGCCGCTCTCAATCAGTTTTTCGATGGTGTTGAGACGCTCCAGGTGGGGGTGGCTGGAGGCCGTGTCCATGAGCATGAGGGAAATGTTTCCCTGAATGCCCATGAGAAGGTTGTTGAAATTGTGGGCAATACCGCCTGCGAGGGTGCCGATGGCTTCCATTTTCTGTACATGCATGAGCTGGGCTTCCAGCGTTTTCTGCCGCGTCACGTCTCGGAGCAGATGGAGCAGAGCTGGAGAGCCGTCCCACAGGATCGGGACTGCTTTGACTTCGAGCCAGAGTTCATCGCCGGTCTTGTTGATCAGCCGCAAGGTGGCACTGTCCTTCGGGGCGAGACCGTCCCTGGGCCGCATGGCCTGAACCAGGTCCCGATCGTGAGGATGGACGAGGTCGATGAACCGCATGCCCGCCAGTTCCTCTTCGGGATAGCCCAGGATTTGCCGGGCCTTCGGGTTTGGGAATTTGATGACATCGTCCTGGTCGATGAATACGCCCTCCTCGGCGTGGTCGACCAGGAGGCGGTATTTCTCTTCTGATTTTCTCAGAGCCTCCTCGGCCAATCGCCGCTCGGTGATGTCATGGACGACGACGGTGGCCCCTTTGGGCATGCCGTTCTCATACTGGTAGCGGGTGTAGAGAACGACCCAGAAATCCCTTCCCCCCTTGCCCCGGATCTGAAATTCCACGGTCTCCGGAACCGTTTCTCCGGCAAAGACCTTGCTCATTCTCTCCAGGAATCGCGCACAGCTCTCTTCCGTGAGAATGTCCAACGGGCTCAGAGTGAGGAACTCCTCCTTGGTGTAGCCCGTGTACTCACACATCACGTCGTTGACGGTGACGAATTTTCGATTGATGAAATCGACTTCATAGATCCCGGCGGGCGCGTGTTTTACGAGTTGCCTGTATCTGCTTTCACTCTCCCGAAGAGCTTCCTCGGTTCTTTTCCGGTCGCTGATGTCACGGGCCACGCCCAAAATGCCCTGAGGCGCTCCCCCCTGTTTTCGGAGGAAGGTCATTCGGCTTTCCAGCCATATGGGGGAGCCGTCGTTGCGCCGGCCTTCGAGTTCGAGGGTGACCACCCGGAGAGGATCTGCAACGGCTTGTCCTTCTTTGCTCATCTCCTCGGCCAGTGCCGCTCTGGCCCCCTCAAGGGAGGCGGGTGCCAGAAGCTGATCGAGGGGGAGGGCGATGAAGGGCTCTGCATCGTATCCCATGATTCTTTTGACAGAGGGGCTCACATACATGAACCGGAGTTCCAGGTTCATGGTGAAAATGATATCTGTCGCATGGTCGGCCAGGAGCCGGTACCGGGCCTCACTCTCCTCCAAAGCCCTCAGGGACAATTTCCGCTCGGTCACATCCCGGACCATCCCGCGGAACCCCCTGGGGTGGCCGTTGGAGTCGCGGTAAAGGTAGGCCGAAATCTCAAGGAAGCAGGTGCTGCCGTCTTTTCGGACAATCTCATAGTCGCTCAATTTGGCGGAGCGCCCTGTCCGGTAGACCTGGTTGAAAACCTCGTAGAATTTCCTGGCCGTCTCCGGGCGGGTATACTCCCGGTTGTTCATGCCCAGGAGTTCTTCTTTCGGATACCCGGTGATCCTGCACAAGGACTTGTTAAAAAAAGTCAGGTTTCCTGCAAGGTCTACCTCGAAATACCCTTCTTCACTGTTTTCCAGAATGTCCCGGCACTTTTCTTCTCTCTGGTTGAGCGCCTCTCCGGCGTGGATCGGCGGGGTCGTGTCGATCAAAGAGGTCGGTATCTTCCTGGTCTCAGCATTTCCTTTCACAGAGAGCGTGCCTCCTGGATGGTTTTCTCTGCATCCCAAAGAGGGTTGAGCCTGGAGCCATAGCGCATCCTGAAGCCGGCTTCCCCCTGGGCCAGGGGAAAAACTTCGGGCAAAGGAGGAGGATCGATAGGGGT
>JALOPA010000655.1 GCA_025454125.1 Thermodesulfobacteriota bacterium | reverse complement strand
TTCTTGGGATCTTGCTCGTCGCGCTGCTCCTCGGCGTGGGTTCGGCCGTGTGGGTCCTGGATTCCTTTACGAGGACCAAAATCATTAGGGACCGGGCATGGACCAGCAGCCCTCTGGTCGGGAGCGTACATGCAGACATGTACCTCCGTGCCTTTGTTGCCCGAACAGCCCTGTTTGCCCTCAGCAAGACCGAGGCCCTCTACTACAATGCCTTTACCGATGAAGATGGCGAGCCTCTGCGGGCCGAGTGCGACTACATTGTCGACGGCGGCGATGTCCCGGCCAGATGGTGGAGCATCACCGCCTATGACGAAGATCACTTTCTGATCCCCAATGCGCTGAACCGCTATTCCTACCACATGAAGAACCTTCGCCGAGACGAGAAAGGACGCTACCGCATTCACCTCTCCCAAATCCCAAAAGACCCCAACTGGCTGCCCTCGCCCAGGCACGGGAACATGTCCCTCACTCTAAGAGCATACAACCCGGCTCCGGCCCTAACTGAGAACATCGAAGCCGCAGAATTGCCTACGATCATGAAGGCGGGGTGCAAATGAAAAGGTGGTTGTACAGGATCCTTGCAACCTTGGCCCTGGCCGCCCTCTTCCACATTCTCACGGTCGTGGCTTTCCCGAAAGCCGTTATGGTCGCTCTTGACTGGAAAGCCAAAGACCAGAACTTGAGCGCCAACGTGTTCCACCACCAGCCTCGGGTGACGGCTGAATCCAGAACGGTCATCAGGCCCAGCCCTGATTTGCTCTACTCCGCTTGCGCCTACGACGTGTCCAAGGCCCCTCTCCGGTTCAGTGCTGCAGTGCCGGACACTTACTGGTCTCTGTCCTTTTTTTCATCCAACACGGACAACTTCTTTGTGATCAATGACCGGGAGGTCAAGGGGAACTCGGTGGACGTCGTCCTTGTCGGACCAGGGATGCCGTACATGAACCCCGGGAACACCCGGGTCGTCTTTTCACCAACCAGCAGAGGCGTGGCGATCATCCGCATTTTGATTACGGACGAAAACAAGATAGAGGAGCTCACAACCATTCAAAAACATGCTTTCTGCAGACCTGACAGCGGGGGATTCTGATCACGAAAGCCGCCATTTGACAGCGCAGGCGCTCTGTGCGAATTTGCTGCACGAAGCGCGCTCTTCGGCAGCAAGAAGCCTCAAGGGAGATGATGGACACCCTGGACACCGAAATCTCGAAAAGATCTCTGGCTGAAATGGCGCCTCGCATGAAGATCTTTTCTTCTCTCATGCCGGCGTATGTGGAAGAGCTGGAGATCTGGCAGCAGAAGGCGCGGGAGTACGGTGAGCGTTTCGCCCGGCCCAGGGCGCTCGAGATCGACCGCAAGTGCAGGCAGGACCCTCGCTACTTTGATTGGGATCTGGTCAAGCAGTCATCACCCTACGGATTCCTTTCCATGCTTGTGCCTAAAGGCGCCGGAGGAGGCGGCCAAATGGCCACGGCCATGGCCATCGTGATGGAAGAGCTCTGTGCGGTTTGCCCGGGCATCGCCAACGTCTTCGGCGCCCATGGTCTCGGGATCTCAGGGATCCTCCTGGGCATGGACTTTTACCACTACGACCGCGCTCTTGCGGATGTGGCCCGGGGCGACAAACGCGGCCGGCCTGTGCTCTTTGCAGCGGCCATCACGGAATCCGAAGCAGGCTCCGACGAGGAGGATGCGGGTTTTCTGAGAAAAGCCCGGCTGGCCACAGACGCCAAACCCGTAAAGGGCGGCTACCTGCTGAACGGCAGAAAGGTCTTCATCAGCAACGGCTCGGTGGCAAAGTACACCACGGTGATCGCCCCCCTGGACAAGACCCGTGCCGTGGAGACCCAGAGCGCTTTCCTGGTCACCCAGGGCGATCGCGGCTTTTCAATCGGCAGGGTAGAAGACAAGATGGGCATGAAGGCCTGTCCTGCTGCAGAACTCGTTTTCGAGGACTGCTTCGTCCCACACCGAAACCTGATCGGCAGGGAAGGAGAAGGGGTTCGCTTCACGGAGATCGTTCTCGGAGCCTCCCGCGGACCGGTGGGAGCCATTGCCACGGGGACCGCCCGCGGCGCCTTCGAAAGAGTGGTCGCTTTTGCGAGGGACAAGAGAAGCGGAGGCCGCCGGCTCATCGATCACCAGTGGGTTCAGATCAAGCTCGCAGACATGGCGCGAAAAATTCATCTCGCCAGGCAGTCCTACCTGGACAGTTGCATGACCTTCGACTTCCTGGGCGTCCCGAAACTGATGAAACTGCCTTCTTCCAGGTTCCTGCTTGACGTAATACCTCAGCCCCTGCGCCTCACGCGCCTGTTCGAAAGGGCCATCCGCTCGGAACAGGCAACGCAGGCCGTGATGGCGAAACTGGAGAAGCATGTGGACCCTGAGGACCTGCGACACATTCAGCAGTACTCCTCCATTGCCAAGGTCTCGGCGAGCGACATCGCAGTGGAAGTTGCTTATGAGGCGCTCCAGATCGCAGGACTCGAATCGTCCCTTCACCGGAACGAACTGGAGAAGATCTATCGCGACGCCAAGCTGACCCAGATCTATGAAGGCACCAACCAGCTCAACCGGCACAACATCTTCGTCAACACCTTTGTTTGACGCGATGGAGACGGATCACTTTGCCCCTCGATTTCCCGAAGAGATTTTTGAGGCCGGTATTGAAGCAGGGTTTGACCGGTTTATCCTGCCGGAATCCGCAGGAGGGCACGGGTTCGCGCCGGCCGACCTGTGCGCTCTTGTCAAAACCCTCGCCGAATCCTGTGCAGGCCACGCCATGGTGTTCGGTATTCACGCAGGCGCTCTCAAAGCCCTGTACGACTCGGCCTCTCCGAACTCTGCGCGCCTCGCAGAAATGGTCCTGTCGAGCCGCCGGACCCTCTCGCCAGCAATCCCTGACCCCATTTCTTCCGCTGATTTCGAACCCTCTCTCACGGCCACACAGGGTAAAACCTTTCAGCTCTTCGGACCAGGCGGTTTGGCGGTGAACGGGTCGGGTTCGTCCTGGTTCATTCTCTTCGCCAAGACAGCCGACGGCACGCCGCTTGCGGTCCTGTGCACATCGGATTCTAAGACCCTTGTGGCCGGAGAACCTGAGCCTACCCTTGGACTGAGGGCCATGCCCATTTGCGCCTTGAGGGTCGAAAATCACGAAGTGCCCGAGGCGAATGTTATCGCCGTGGGTGATGACGCTTTGCTCTTCTATCGATCGCTGGTTTCGGCGGTGTGCCTGGTCGCCGCCTCAGCCGCGTGCGGACTCATGGGCAGCGCTTTGAAAAAAGCATTGAAGTACGCCGCTGAACGATACCAGGGCGGAAAAATGATCATCGACCACTCTCATATGCAGAACATCCTGGGCAGGATGAGGGCGGAGGCTGTAACCTGCTGGGGAGCCGTCTCCTACCTCGCCGATCAGCCTCTGGACGCCGTTGCAGCGCTGGGAACTAAGGTGTCGGTGACTGAATCGGCGGTCCGGGTCTGCACCGACGCAGTCCAAATTCTCGGGGGCTACGGATACATGCGGGAGTATGGTCTGGAAAAGGCCATGAGGGATGCAGCAGTTCTCTCCCTGTTGCCCATGTCGAATGCCAGGGCGGAGTTGCTCATCACAGCTATAGAGAAGGAAAGGCTGGCGTAAGGAGAGAAGAAATGAGAGGAGAACTTCTCAAGGGCATCAAGCAGTGGGACTTCGAGCACGCAGGCAGGAAGTTCAAGCTGCCCGTCTTTTACTATGACAACACCTCGATCACAGCGATCTACACAGCCTCAACGAACAAAGTGAAGAAGCTCCTTCCCCACCCTGCCATGAACCCCATAGAGATGTTCCCGGGAAGGTGCATGGTGGCCTTCACGGCCTTCGAGTACCGCAAGACCGACATAGACCCATACAACGAATTCAGCATCGCATTCCTGATTGCCTTCGACAAGACCCAGATCCCAGGACTTACTGCTCTGTGGCAGATGGCCCGACGCTGCTTCACCGCCTACATGTGGAAATTGCCGGTCACCACGGAAATCGCGCGCTTCGGTGGGGTCGAGCTTTACGGCTATCCCAAATTCCTGGCGGACATCGCTTTTGAAAGAAGCAGTGAATGGATCGGGTGCCGCCTCTCCGAGAAAGGAGAAAACATTCTCAATCTCAAAGGGAAGGTCCTGCCCACTGCAAGGGGAAAGATCACGAGGTTCGTCACCTACTCGATCGTGGAGGGTATACCGGTGACGGCGAATGTGGTCGTGGACCCAGTTGAATTTGCTCAAAGCAGGGATGGTCGATCCGCAATCCTGGAACTCGGAGCGAAGCACCCGATTGCCTCAGTGTTGAAGGAGATCCAGCTCAGCGCCGGTCCCGTGATGTATCAATTCACCCCGGTCACAGAGGCTGTTTTATTCGGCGGGAAGAATCTGATGGACCGATGAGAGGAAGGGGCACGGTTCACGGTGCCAGGTACACGGAAGAGAGATGGAATCAAGCCCGAGGAGACGCAACATCCCCACGAATAAAGGCTTTCCGTGCTGGCCTGCTCATGCTGCCCTCTAAGAGGAGAGCCCGGATTTTATCTCAGGTTCGCTTTCCCGGATACTCTCCAGATCCTGCCAGCGCGCGTAGCTCTCTTCCAAAGCCTGTTCCAACTCATTCAGCCTTCCCTTCGCCCGGCTGATCT
>JALOPA010000654.1 GCA_025454125.1 Thermodesulfobacteriota bacterium | reverse complement strand
GGAGTTCGCCGCCCGCATGGATCTCCTGTTCCAGTTCGAGCTGGGTGGCCACGCGAGGATCTTGGCCATAAAGGTAAGTGCCGGGTTTGAATTCCTCGGGTCCCGTTGCCACAATGGTGACTCCATGGTCGATGTCTTTGACCACTCCCCGATCACCCAGTGCGATTCGGGATTTGAAATTCCCCACGTAGCCCGAGAAATCAAGGAGCCGGGATTCTGTGTGAACCTGGATGAGAAGGTTCTTGTAAACCCGGGCCACAAGGCTCTGCACCTGTTTCTGAATGTCGTTCCGCTCCAGGGTGTAGTGGATTCTCCTGGCCATGCCGCCCAGTTCCTTCTCCTTTTCCACGAGGTGGACCGGGATGCCCTGCTCTGCAAGGCTCAGAGCCGCTGCCATTCCGGACAGGCCGCCGCCGATCACCAGGGCCGAGCGTTTGACTTTGTAGCTGACCTGGCTCAGGGGCTCCAGGAGAACAGCTCTGGCCACGGCCATTCGTATCAGATCTTTTGCCTTGTCGGACGCGCTCCTCTTGTCCCCCATATGCACCAGGGAACAATGCTCTCGGATATTGGCGAACTCGAAGAGATAAGGATTCAGTCCTGCCTCGCGAAGGGCATCCTGGAAAACAGGTTCGTGTGTCCGGGGAGTGCAGGCCGCGACCACCACGCGATTGAGGCCCTTTTCCTTGATCACTTTCGCAATGTGGGTCACGGAGTCGATGGAACAGCTGAAGGTGCTCTCTTCGGCGTGCACCACTCCCATGAGTCCCCGCGAGTACTCGACCGCCCTCTTCACGTCCACGGTCTTGACGATATTGGTTCCGCAGTCGCAGGCGAAGACGCCCACCCTGGGCGGATCTCCCCGCACATCCCGCTCCGGAGGATACTCCTTTTTCTCCGTCAGGGTTCCGCGGCGCTCGGTCAGGAGCTGCGACGCAAGGGAGGCCGCACCGCTCGCCATGGTCACGGAGTCAGGAATGTCCATGGGCGCGTGAAACACACCGCAGTGGTAGATCCCCGGTCGAGACGTCTCAACGGGCGAAAAGGTCGACCCCTCGCAAAAACCGTACTCATTAACGCTGATGCCCAGTCTTTGAGCGAGCTCCTTGTTCGTTTCAGGCGAGACAAGGCCGATGGAAAGCACCACGAGATCAAAGGTGTCGTCTTGCAAGGACGTCCCGCTCAAGCGGTACCTGAGCCTGACGCCGCCGGTCTCCTTGTCTTCCCCGATCACGGAGACCTTGCTCCATGTGAAGCGGACGCCCGGCGTGCTTTTCGCTCTTTCATAGTATCGTTCGAACCCCTTGCCGTAAGCGCGGATATCGTTGTGAAAGACGTGGGCTTCCAACTCAGGGTCATGTTCCTTGCTGAGGAGCACGTGCTTGATCGCGTACATGCAGCAGACCGACGAACAGTAGGGATTGCCCGCGCTCTTGTCCCGCGACCCGACACACTGGATCCAGGCAATCTTCTTGGGATGGCGGCCGTCCGAGGGCCGACGAAGCTCTCCGCGGTTTGGCCCCGACGCGCTGATCATGCGCTCGAATTCGAGGCTGGTGACCACGTTCCGAAATCTTCCGTAGCCGTACTGGCTCTGAACCTCGGGAGAATAGGCTTCAAAGCCCGGTGCCAGGATCAGGCTCCCCACCCTGACCTCGTGCAGTTTTTCCCTCTGGTGAAAATCAATGGCCTTGTTCTTACAGGTGGGAACGCAGATCTGGCAGATTCCTCTCTTGAGGAAAAGACAGTGTTCCGGATCCACGAAGGAGACCGCCGGAACGGCCTGAGGAAAAGAGAGGTGGATGCATTTCAAAGTCGACAGGTTTTCGTTGTAGGCATCCGGAACACGCACCGGGCAGTATTCGGCGCAGGTTCCGCACCCGGTGCACTTTTCCGCGTCCACATACCTGGGCCTTTGGATCAGGGTGACCTTGAAGTCCCCTGCTTCCCCTTCCACCCGTTCGACTTCGGTGTCCGTGAGGATGTCGATGTTGGGGTCTGTAGCGGCTTCGATAAACTTGGGGGAAAGGATGCACATGGAACAATCGTTGGTGGGAAAGGTCTTGTCCAGCTGGGACATCTTGCCGCCGATGGCAGGTCCCTTTTCCACCAGGTAAACCTTGAAGCCGGCCTTGGCGGAATCCAGTGCGGCCTGGATTCCGCTCACGCCGGCTCCAACCACCATGATGGTTCCTATGCGATCAATGCCAGTCTTCATAGCCTATCCTGAGTTTCACCGCAGTTTCACCACAGAGACACAGGTAAAAGGGACAAAGGGACAAAGTAGCAAAGGCACAAAGCAGAAACTGCCATTTTTTCTTCACCCTCTGTCACTTTGTGCCTTTGCATCTTTGTGCCTTTCTTCCCCTCTGTGCCTGTGTGCCTCTGTCCCTTGTTTTGCTTTGTGCCTTTGTGCCTTTGCATCTTTGTGCCTATCTTTCTTCTCCCATGGCCGCAAGGACCACCTCGGAGACGTCCTTCACTTCCAGCACATCCGACTTGTCCGACGTGACCACGCTGTCCTTGAAGTTCAGGAGGCAGTAGGGACACGCCGTGGCCAGGATGTCAGCCCCCATGGCGACCGCCTGCTCCACCAGGATGTCGGAGAAGCGCTGGCCTTTCAGCGTTTCCATCCAGATTCTTCCTCCCCCGCCGCCGCAGCACAAGCTGTTCTCCCGGCACTCCACCTCATCCATGAGAGTGACGCCCGGGATGCTTCCCAGCACCCTTCGCGGTTCCTCATAGATGCCGCTGTGCCGTCCCAGATAGCAGGGGTCATGGTAGACGATCTTTTTGTTGAGGTTCTT
>JALOPA010000653.1 GCA_025454125.1 Thermodesulfobacteriota bacterium | reverse complement strand
GGACGCCCATGAATTTTCAGAGTCTTGTGGGGTTGTTCCGCTCCATGATTCGGCTGGGGATTCTCGGCAGGGAGCGGTTCCAGTACTGGAAGATCCTGGCGTGGACGTTTTTCCGTCGGCCCCGGCTTCTCCCGCTCTCGGTGACCTTTGCGATTTACGGCCATCACTTCCGCAAAATCGCCAAGTTGACCCGCGCCAAAGAATCGTAACCCTCGTCGATCACCGTTCCGGATCGAAGATCTCAGAGAAGTGGCCCAGGAGCCTATCGATCACCTGATCCATGGGAGGTTGATAAACGAGAAGCTCCTGCATGGAAGTGGTTGTCCGGTCTTTGAATCCGCAGGCATGGATGACCGAGAAGCCTTCCAGATCGGTGGACACGTTGAGGGCAAAGCCGTGCATGGTCACCCAATCTTTGATGCTGAGGCCGATGGCGGCGATCTTCCTGTCGCCGATCCAGACGCCCACGTGGTGAGGATCACGACCGGCGTGAATGGAAAAATCCTCCAGAGTTCGAATCAGTACCTCCTCCAGATCCCGGACATAGTGCTTCAGATCCCCGCCTCGTGAACTCAGATCCAGAATCGGATAGCCTACAAGCTGGCCGGGACCGTGATAGGTGACGTCCCCGCCCCTGTCCGTGAAATACAGAGCAATTCCTTTCTGGTGGAGTGTTTCCCGGGGAACGAGAATGTTGTCGATGCTGCCGCCTTTGCCGACCGTGATGACGGGTGGGTGTTCCAGAAGGAGCAAGGTGTCCCCTATTTCTCCTTTCACCCGTTGTTGATGCAGTTTTTTCTGCAATTGGAGGGCCGTACCATACTCGACCATTCCGAGCCGCCTGATCTCGATGGGCTTGCGCGCAAAGACACGTGAGTTCTTTAAGGGCTCGTACTCTAGTTGATTCGCTCTCATGCTAGGGAAGATAAATCGCCTGCCCCAGCGCATCCCTGGCCGCTTCGGCAATGGATTCGCTCAGAGTGGGATGGGGGAATATCGTTTGAGCCAGCTCCTCCAGGGTCATCTCCTGCTGAATGGCCAGCACAGCCTGGCCGATCATTTCACAGGCGCCGTCTCCGATGATGTGGACTCCCAGGATCTCGCCGTAGCGCTTGTCCGCCACGACTTCCACCAGGCCGTCTGTTTGCGCCGTCATCATCCCAAAGGTGTTCATGGACAGGGGCGCCGATCCTGTGACGGCATCATATCCCATAGCCTTGGCTTCTTTTCCCCTGAGGCCCACTGTGGCGATCTGGGGGTTCGTAAAGATGACCCGGGCTACCGCTCTTTCGTCGAAGACCCTGTTCAAGCCCATGGCGTTTTCCGCAGCGACCAGCCCTGAGGTGGATGAGGCATGGGAATAGTGTTTTTCTTCAGGTCCTGTGAGGTCGCCGATGGCGTAAAGTCCCTTCACCCCTGTCTCCATTCTCTCATTCACCTGGATAAAGCCGGCCTTCACGTCGAGCCCTACGGTCTCAAGACCAAGATCATTGACCGACGCAGTCCGGCGAATGGCGATCACCAGATCCACTTGGAGACTTTGCTCCTTGTCTTTCACTGTCATCGAGGCTTCAACGCCGGAGCTCTTTTTCTTCAGAGCCAGACCCTTCGCTCCGGTGATGGTATGGATTCCTTGGGTTTGAAGAGCCTTGGCAAGGCGTGAGCGGACGGCTTTGCTCTCATTGTTCAGCACCGAATCGTCCTGCGTCACCAGCCAAACCTGCGAACCGAAGCGATTCAAGTACTGGGCGATCTCGACGCTCCAGGGTCCTCCCCCGAAAACGAGGCATTGCTTGGGCAGTTCCTTTTCGCTCAAGAGATGACCGCTATCGACCACCTCAGGGAGGTCGCTCCCTGGAAAATCAGGTTTCAGCCACCGGGCGCCCGCGGCCAGGATAACGGCTTTAGCGGAGAACGTCTTTCCTGAGGCTTCAACCCTGCCCGGGCCGCTCAGCTTCCCTCTCCCTGCAATCAACGTGATCTTTCGCTTGCCGAACAGGGTCTTCACGCCCTGCTGCATGAAAGCGATAAGCTCTTTCTGTCTGTTGAGCAGGGTCACGGCGTCCTTGGAAACACCCGAACAAACGATCCCCATCTCCTTGGCCAGTGCCAGATCTCCAAGGATTCGGGAGGCCACCATCATGTGGCCGAAGGGCACGCACCCGCTGTTCATGCAGAAACCGCCAAGCTTACTTTCCTCGACCACAGCCACCTTGGCGCCGAGTTGTGCGGAGCGGATGGCGGCAGCCACACCGCCTGCGCCTCCACCAACAACGATCACATCGAAGTTTTCATCCACGTCGTCTTGACTCCTGCGCGAGCCCCCTCACCCCGCTCCTCTCGCAAGAGGCTGTATCACAACTGGGGAGGAGCGTCTTTTCCGTCATTTCGAAGGTCGTGAAAAATCCAGGTTTCCAGAAGATTGGAAAGATCTCTCCCTTCGGTCGAGATGACAGCTTATTTCTGCACCACAACACGAGCAGGTTACTGAAAAATACCGCCCCTTCGTCACTCCCGCTGAATGAAGCCTGTCCCGGTGAAGACCGGGAGCGGGATTCTAGAAAAATTAGCAAAAAATGGATTCCCGCCTCCGCGGGAATGACATCAAAGACCCAAAGGCGGGCTTCTTAGAACCTTTTAGAGCAACAGCAGCGAAGGGTTTTCCAAAAATCTTCGGATGGTTCTCAGGAACTGCTCTCCGGCAAAACCGTTGATGACCCGGTGATCATAGGTCAGGCTGTAGGCCATGATCGGCCGGATGACGATCTGGCCGTCTCGCACCACCGGCCGGTCCTCGATGGCTCCGAT
>JALOPA010000652.1 GCA_025454125.1 Thermodesulfobacteriota bacterium | reverse complement strand
AGTTGGTGGAAAATCTGGCTAAAGCTCTGGTGGACAGCCCCGAACAAGTGCACGTCAATGAAGTGTGGGGAGAAAAGTCCTCAGTGATCCAACTCAAAGTGGCGAAGCAAGACCTGGGCAAGGTCATCGGCAAGCAGGGCAGGAACGCCAACGCCATTCGGCGGATTCTGGGGGCTGCCGCCACAAAGGAGAAAAGGAGCCTGGTCCTCGAGATTCTGGAGTGAGCCTCGCCAGCAGGATTTCTCCTGCAGGCAAGGCCGCGCCAGGAGGTTCGGGTTCGCCTCTCGGGACAGGGACGTCCGGCTAAAGGTTATCCTTGATCGCCTTGATGAGCTTTTGGATCTCCTCCGGTGTCAGCTTTCCGTCTTTTCGGAAAATGACCTTGCCTGTCTTGTCAAAGGCCAGGATGTCGCTGCTGTCATCCGCCAGCTTCCACTCCTGAACAAGCACCTTCTTGTAGTCCCGCAAGTAAAGTGTTCTGGGGTACTTCTCCTGCTTTTCCTTGACCGAGGCGGAGATCAGGAAGTTGGGCATGAAAGTGGCGGCCATGTTGATCACGGCTACGGACTGGAACTTCTCGGCCGGGAACTTTTCTTTGTCCAGGGCTTCGCTCGCCTCATTGTTCGTGTCCTTTTCATCAGGATCGACATAGAAAAGCACATGGACCTTCCCCTTGAGCTCGTCGCTGCTCCAGGGTTTACCGTCCAGACGGCCGCCCAGGTTGTCTTTCAGTTCCACCTTGGAGGGCATCTGCCCCACCTCCGCACCGGCCCATGCCACAGCAGGAACAAGTGAAAGAACAAACGCCACTGCGAGAACCACCCTCAATGCCTCTTTCATGGCTGACCTCCTTTTGAGTTGTCGAGTCTTTGTCTTCCCCTTCGGTCGAGAAGACTACTTGATGCCTCTGGCGTAGTTGATCAGGACCATCTTGTGCTTCCGGGTATCGGCCTTGACCCTCGCGAGCTTTCGGCTCAACGTTTCGTCCTGCAGCTCAATGCGATCGGTGAAGCTCGCTTCGTCCAGTTCTCCCTCGATCCGGGCACACAGGTTGTAGGCGTCCGCTTCCGAAATATCCGTTTCCACCTTCTTGACCAGTTCCTTAGCTTTGTTTACGAACTCCTTCAAGAAATCCATGTCCGAGCCGATGCGCACTTGAAGGGAGTCGTCGGAAACAACCCTTTCCCGGATTTTGTTAAAGACCTGCGCGTGGGCCATCTCCTCCTTTGCCAGTTCGAGCCAGAAGGTTTTGACCTGCGGCCTGAAATGAGGTTTTCCCGAGAGCTTCTCATAGATTCTGGAAAGCCCTGTCTCAACCTTCGCCAAGCCGATGAGCATCCTGTCGGTGTCTCTCGATATCATGGGATCGCGTCTCCTTGCCCTTACAAGGGGATTATACCACCAACGAACGGTGCGGGTTCAAGAGAGAAATCAGGGCCCGCTTCAGCGACCCCTCAGAGCAAGGCCGGATCAATTCGTGATTGAGATTTCGATCCTCCTGTAATATCCTTAAATTTCGGTAACAGTTTAGCTCTTCGAAATGAATGGCTGAGGCCATGGGGGTCCCTCCGAAAACAGAAAACGAAGAGTGTGCGGGAAAGACTCCACAGATAAGGGGCAGCGAAGAGTGGCACGGACAAGCTGAAGTCGCTTGTCCGTGGCACCAAAGCGCCTCACCCATGGCCTAGAGCTTGCGATTGAGGTGTGGCGTCTTCGTTGTTCTGTTTTTGGAGGGACCCCCATGGCCTTTATGCGCCTCTGGCGCGTTTTTCTGTGTTTATTTCAAAGAGCTAAACTGTTACGAATTTTGCATCACGCTACCCGAAGAGTGCCGAGCGGCGCTTCATGGGTTCTTATTTGATTGGGAGGTTTTTCTTCATGGCCATCAAGCCGACCTATGAGGAATTGGAGCAAAGAATTAAAGCGCTTGAAAAAGAGGCGGCCAGAGCAACAGTCGCAGAACAGGCCCTCAGGGAAAAAGAGCGGTTTTTGCCCCAAATGATCCAGGGAAACCCCATTCCCACCTTCGTGATCAACCGGGATCACACCATCACTTACTGCAACAAGGCCTTCGAGAACCTCATCGGCGTTTCGGTCGATCAGATCTTGGGGAGCCAGAAGTGGTTGGAAGCTGCAGCGACAGCCCGGCCGTATATGGCCGACTTCATTGTGGACCAAGCCCCTGAAGAAGAAATGGCCTGGTACTACGGCAGGAAATGCCGGAAGTCCAAGGCCATTGAAGGGGCTTATGAAGCGGAGGCCTTTTTCCCCAGGATGGGAGAAAAAGGCAAATGGCTGTTCATCACCGCCGCACCCCTTCGGGATGAGGAAGGGAAGCTCGTCGGCGCCATCGAAACCCTGCAGGACATCACGGAAAACCGAGACACGGAAGCGGCTCTCCTCGAGAGCGAGAAACGGCTCTCTCAAATGGTTCACGGCACCTCGATCCCCACCTTTGTCATCAGTGCCGACCACACGATGATCCTCTGCAACAGAGCCTTTGAGAACCTGACGGGAATCCGCGCCAGCCAGATTATCGGAACAAAAGCCCAGTGGATGGCCTTTTACTCCTCGGAGAGACCGGTCATGGCCGACTTCATCGTGGACGGCGCCTCCGAAGAGGACATGAGGCAGTACTACGGCGACAAGTGCAGGAAGTCCCGCATCATCGACGGAGCCTATGAAGTGGAGGATTTCTTCCCGGACCTGGGCAGCGGGGGAAAGTGGCTCTTCTTCACGGCTGCGCCCTTGATGGATGATGACAAAAAAATCGTAGGCGCCATTGAGACGTTGCAGGACGCCACCGAACGAA